>NZ_CP064792.1 GCF_017094465.1 Halapricum desulfuricans | reverse complement strand
GTTGTCCACTAATAGTGGACAGACGTCACCACTCCGCGATGCTACCGTCGTCGTGATACCAGATCGGGTTCTGCCAATCGACGTCCAGCTGGGCCTGCTGTCGGACATACTCCTCGTTGACGGTAATACCGAGGCCGGGCTCGTCGGGGGCCCGGACGTTGCCGTCTTCGAAGCCGAACACAGTCGGATCCCGCAAATATCTCAGCAGGTCGTTGTCTTCGGGATCGTGGATTTCGAGATCCTGTCCCTGGGCGAGGGCGTTCGGGACGACCATATCCATCTGGAGACAGGCAGCGAAGGCGATCGGTCCGAAAGGGGAGTGTAGCGAGACGCTGATGTCGGCTGTCTCGGCGGCGTTCGCGATCTTCTTGACTTCCGAGATCCCGCCGGCGCTCGACGGGTCGGGCTGGATGACGTCGACCAGCCGGCCCTCGATGACGTCCTGGAACGCCCACCGCGAGTAGAGGCGCTCGCCGGTCCCAAGCGGAGTCGTGGCGTGGGCTTCTATCTTTGGTAGGGCCTCGAAGTGCGCGGGTCGAACTGGCTCCTCGTAGAACATCGGATTGTACTCGTCGAGTGCCGCCGCGAGCCGCTTCGCCGCTCCTATCGTGACGCGACCACTGAAATCGACGACGAGGTCGATTTCTTCGCCTACTTCCTCACGCACGGCGGCGACGCGCTTGCGCGCTCGCTCGGTCGTCTCCGGTGGGTCGAGACGATCCGTGTGGGCGACCGCCTCCATCTTGAGGATGTTGTACCCATTCTGGACGGCGTCAGCCGCGGCATCGCTAACATCCGAGGCGGACTCGCCCCCGATCCACTGATACACGTCAATGTGGTCGCGTGCCCGGCCACCGAGGAGTTCATACACGGGTGCTTCGAAGTGCTTGCCCTTGAGATCCCATAGTGCTGTGTCGATACCACCGATTGCACTCATCAAGATTGGACCATCCCGGAAGTATTGCCCGCGATACATCGCCTGCCAGTGGCGTTCAATTTCCCTCGGGTCCTTGCCCAAGAGGTAGTGCTCCATTATCGTCTCGACAGCAGCGACCGTCGCGCTTGAATGGCCAGCCAGCGTCGCCTCTCCCCAGCCGACCAGCTCGGTATCCGTTTCAAGCCGGAGAAACACCCAC
Source organism: Halapricum desulfuricans (assembly GCF_017094465.1). Classification (NCBI taxonomy): domain Archaea; kingdom Methanobacteriati; phylum Methanobacteriota; class Halobacteria; order Halobacteriales; family Haloarculaceae; genus Halapricum; species Halapricum desulfuricans. The sequence continues at coordinate 179,589 of NZ_CP064792.1, read as the reverse complement.
CGGGGTGGGACAGAGAACACCTGGTAGTCTGTGATTTCCATACCGCGGATAACGATATCTGGCGTCTTGTAGATTGTGAGCGAATACACGAAGAATCTGGCATTGAATATGACGAAAGGGGAAATATTTATATATTGGGTGATCAATGATGATAGTGGGCCTTCCCATGACAGACGTACTCATAGGAGTCGACGCGGGCACGTCGATGATCAAAGCGGTGGCGTATACAACGGACGGTGAGCCCCTATACAAGAGCAGTCGCAAGAACGAGGTCTTGCGACCGGAACCGGGGTGGCGCGAGCAGGACATGGACGACACGTGGGACGCGACAGCGGCGACCCTCCGTGAGGTCGTCGAACAACTGAACCGGCAGGACGAAATCCTTGGATTGGGCGTGACAGCTCAGGGAGACGGCTGCTGGCTGATGGACGACGACGGGCAACCAGCGCGGGACGCGATCCTCTGGCACGACGAGCGCGCGAGCGACATCATCGGTGAATGGCAGGATTCAGATATCAACGATCGACTGTACGACATCTGCGGGAGCGTCCAGTTCCCGGGGTCGAGCCTGGCGATTCTGCTGTGGCTGCAGGAACACGAACCGGAGACTATCATGCGCGCCGATACAGTCCTGTTTTGTAAGGACTGGCTTAAGTACAGACTCACTGGGGAGATCACATCCGACCCCAGCGACATGTCGATTCCGTACATCGACGTGGAGACGGCCGAGTACTCCTCGGAAGTGTTCGACATCGTCGGTGCCTCGCAGTTCGAATCACTGCTCCCGCCGCTTCATGACCCGCTCGACGTGATCGGCGAAGTGACCGCCGAAGCAGCCAATCAGACCAACATCCCAGAGGGGACACCCGTCGTCTCTGGACTGTTCGACGTACCCTGTTCGATGTTCGGGAGCGGTGTAGCTCAAGCCGGAGAAGGTGCTTCAGTGGTCGGGACGACGTCGCTCAATCAGGTACTGATGGACGAGCCCGACACCACGCCCCATGGCGCGGGGATGACGCTCTCGCTGGGCCTGGACAACGAACTCGGGTACGAGGGCAAGCGGTGGACCCGAGTCATGGCCTCGATGATCGGTACGCCCAACCTGGACTGGTGGCTGGACATGCTCCGGTACAGGGAGGATCCGGACTACGAAGCCATCGAAAAGCGGGCCTCCAAGATCCCGATCGGAAGCGAAGGCGTCCTCTATCACCCGTATCTCAGCGGCTCGGGCGAGCGCGCGCCGTTCTTGAACACCAAGGCACGTGCGCAGTTGATCGGCCTAGAACCGGACCACACCGAAGAGCACATCGTCCGGGCGGTCTACGAAGGCGTCGGGATGGCGATGAAAGACTGCTACGAGCATATTCCGGACACGCCCGAAGAAGTCTACGTGGCCGGCGGCGGGGCCAAGTCCAACTTCTGGTGTCAAATGTTCGCCGACGCGATCGACGCCGAATTCGCCGTGCCGGAGGGCGAAGAGTTCGGTGCCAAGGGTGCCGCGATGTTGGCTGGGACCGCCGTCGGCGTCTTCGATACCTTCGAGAGTGCGGTCCAGATGTCTAGAACGGTCGAGAAGAGCTACCAGCCCAACCCGAACGCCTCGTCAAAATATGACAAGCTTTACGAGTACTACAAGATGACCTACGAGACGATGTTCGACGTCTGGGACAAGCGCGTCGAGACAATCAACGAAATAAACGAATAGGTGCATGCGATCCAGGCGGGTGCCACATACCACGCGGATCAATACGGTCTCGCCGACGTCGAAAGCACGTATCGAGCGACAAACTGCGATCACTGACACGAGATCAACCATGACAGATAAACTCACACTACAGACGGAACGAGAGAAAGTAAGCGAACTCGGGCGCGAGATGCTCGAACAGGGGCTCACAAAAGGAACCGGCGGGAATATCAGCGTACGGAGCGGTGATCGCGTTGCGATCAGTCCGTCGGGGATGGACTACACAGAGATTACCCCTGAAGATGTCCCCGTCGTCGATCTCGACGGAAACCGGATCGAGGGCGACCGTAAGCCCTCAAGCGAAATCGCGATGCATACCGGTATCCTTCGAGAGCGCGATGATGTCGGTGGCGTGGTACACAATCACTCGCCGTACGCGAGTACCTTCGCGAGCCTCGGAGAACCGGTACCGGCCTCACACTATCTCATCGCCTTCGTCGGCGACGAGATCCCTGTTGCACCCTACGAGACCTACGGGACTCCCGAACTGGCCGAGGCGGCGTTGGAGGCGCTTGGTGAGGAGTACAACGCCTGCCTACTCGAAAACCATGGAGTCGTCGCCGTCGGTGGCTCCGTTGACGCGGCCTTCGAGGTCGCGATGATGGTCGAATACTGTGCGCGCATTCACTATCAGGCGGTCAGCATCGGTGAGCCGAACGTCCTACCGGACGAGGAGGTCGATACTCTCATCGAGCGGTTCGCCGGCTACGGACAGCAACACTGAATCATGAACCACATTCCGACTATGCGACCGTAAGCATGAGAGAACCTACAGTATGGCACCCACAGTCGTAGTGATCGGTGGCGGTGCGACCGGCACTGGTACGGCCCGTGACCTGGCGATGCGCGGGTTCGATGTGACCTTGCTCGAACGTGGTAATCTCACCCACGGTACCACCGGCCGGACGCACGGTCACCTCCACAGCGGCGGTCGATACGCTGTCTCCGATCAGGAGAGCGCAATCGACTGCATCGAGGAGAACCGGATCCTCAGAGACATCGCCCCCCACTGCATCGAGGATACGGGCGGTCTATTCGTCCAGCTTGAGGGCGATTCGGACGAGTACTTCCAGGAGAAACTGGACGGCTGTGCGGAGTGTGGGATTCCGACAGAAGTCATCTCCGGCGAGGAAGCGCGCAGACAGGAGCCGTATCTCACCGGGGAGACCAAGCGGGCGATCCGGGTGCCGGACGGCGCGCTCGATCCGTTCCGGCTGGCCGTCGCCAACGCTGCCGATGCCATCGAACACGGTGCACGCGTCGAGACACACGCCGAAGTCGTCGACCTGCTTACCGATGAGAGCGACGTCACCGGCGTCCGCTTTCGGCGACAGGGACCGAACTACCGCGGCGAGGGTAGCGAGGGAGATGTCGAGACGATCGAGGCGGATCACGTGGTAAGCGCGGCCGGCGCGTGGGCCGGACAGGTCGCCGCAATGGTCGATGTCGACGTGGTAATGGCCATCTCGAAGGGTGCGATGGTGGTCACGAACGTCCGCCAGATCGACACGGTGATCAACCGCTGTCTCCCCAAAGACGAGGGCGATACCATCATCCCCCACGAGACGACGGTCCTGCTAGGTGCGAACGACGAGCCCGTCGATGACCCGGACGATTACCCCGAAGAGCAGTGGGAAGTCAACATGATGATCGACGTCGCGTCGGAGATGATCCCTATCATCGAGAACGCACGAATGATCCGTGCCTACTGGGGCGTCAGGCCGCTGTACGACCCGGATCCGGAAGGGACCGAGGATACGGGGGACGTGACGCGCAACTACTTCGTCCTCGACCACGAGGAGCGCGACGACGTGTCGGGATTCACCTCCGTCGTCGGGGGCAAGCTCACGACCTACCGCGAGATGGCCGAGTCCGTCACTGACCACCTCTGTGACCGCTTCGGCGTGGACGCAGCCTGTCGAACGCACGAAGAACCGCTCCCGGGGAGCCGCGACCCGTCTATCCTCGAGGAGTACATGGGTCGGTTCGACCTCCGCTCACCAGTCGCGAAACGGAGCGTCCAGCGACTTGGCGACCGCGCACCGGAAGTACTCGGGAGCGAGGATCCCAATCCGGTGGTCTGTGAGTGCGAGGCCGTCACGCGCGCCGAGATCCGCGACGCCATCAAGGATGTCGGGGCTGACCTCAACACTGTCCGGCTACGGACCCGTGCCTCGATGGGGAACTGTCAGGGCGGGTTCTGTACCCACCGGCTGGGCGCGGAGGTCTATCACGACCACGAGGCGCCGACGGCCCGCGACGCGATCGACGAACTCTACCAGGAACGCTGGAAGGGGCAGCGCCACACCCTCTGGGGCCGGCAGCTCTCCCAAGCAATGTTGAACCACATGCTTCACGCAACAACAATGAACCACGACGCCGATCCGAGGCTTCGCGGGGACACGATCGACTTCACGGCCTTCGACGCGGGCCGGAAGACCAGCACGGTGACAGATGAAGGGTCGACCAATGGCGATTGAGAGTGACGTCCTGGTTGTCGGCGGCGGTCTCGCCGGCGTCGCCAGCGCGGTCGTCGCCGCCAGGGAAGGCGTCGACGTCCGCTTGCTCGCCCACAAGAAGAGCACACTCCGACAAGCGTCAGGGCTGATAGACGGCCTCGGATATGTCCCACCTCGTACACCGCTGGAAAAGCACGCCGATTACGTCTCTCAGCAGCGCCGGGATTTCCGCGAAGTCCGCGACAAACGCGGGGACTACCTAGGACCCCTGCAGACGCCCTATGAGGGGATTGACACCCTGCCCGACGACCATCCCTACTCAATCCTGGGCGCTGACGCCCTCAGAGACGGACTGGCGCTGTTCGACGATCTCGTCGGGGACACCTACCTAGGGAGCCACACCGAGCGAAACGCGCTCGTCCCCACGTTCGGCGGGACGGTGAAACCCACTGCTCGATATCCCCGTGCTGCGGCGGCAGGTCTGGCGAGCGATGAGCGGCCAATGCTTCTGGTCGGATTCCGGTCACTCACGGAGTTCGACGCCGGCATGGTCGCCGATCAGCTAGCGGCAGCCGGTGTTCCCTTCGACGTCCGCGGTGTCGAGGTCTCGTTCGCCGAATCCTTCCCGACGGACACGAAGATCACCCGATTCGTGAAGGCGTTCGACCACGACGAACGGATCAAGGGGATCCCCGTTAGGCGTGCGCTCGCCGAGGTAGTCAAGCCATACGTCGACGACGCCAAACGTGTCGGTTTTCCCGCCGTCCTCGGCGATGACAACGCTGCTTCAGTCCGGACGGATCTCGGAGACCGTCTCGGCGCGGATATCTTCGAGATCCCAATGGGGCCGCCGTCCATCCCCGGTCTCCGACTAGAAGACCGGCTGTTCGAGACGCTAGACGCGGAAGGTGTCCGTCTTGAGACCGGCGTTCCGGCCGTCGGATACGAGAAGGACGGCGACACTGTCGAGTCGGTTATCGTCGATCGGATGGGGAGCGAAGTGCCATACGCCGCTGACACGGTCGTCCTCGCCACGGGCGGTCTGGTCGGCAAGGGCCTAGACTCGGATCGCGAAGGCGTTCGGGAGCCGATTTTCGGCTGTCATGTCCCGTACCCCGAGGACCGCTACGACTGGTTCGTCGACGATGCGTTCGGCGATCAACCCTATGCCCGCTTCGGCGTCCATCCGGACGCATCGATGCGGCCGCTCGATGCCGACGGCGAGCCGGAGTTCGCCAACCTCTTCGCCGCGGGTTCGGTCGTCGGCGGTGCCGACGTCGCACGCGAGAAATCCGCCAGCGGCGTCTCGCTCGCGACGGGCGTGGTCGCCGGCCGGAACGCCGCGATAGAGAGTCGAAAACGAATCGAGCGAGTGGAGGCGTCGTCATGAGCGAGAAACACCGAGCTGACGAAGCGGATCGGCGACGACGCACAACCGACGGCGTCGCCTCCGAAACGGTCAACCCCGAGCAACCAGATGCCGTCGAGGTCTTCCCGGAGGGCGAGTTCGACCTGCGGCCGGGCGCGGACGACTGTTACAAGTGCACGACCTGCGAGACGTCCTGTCCGGTCGCGGCGGTCGACAAGTCGTTCCCCGGACCAAAGTTCCAGGGCCCTGAGCAGTGGCGGCTCAAGCGCAAAGACGAAATCGAGATCGATCCGTCGATCTCGGAGTGTTCGAACTGCCTCCGGTGTGACACGTCCTGTCCGTCGGGCGTCAACCTGGCCCAGATGCACAACACCGCCCGCGGGGAGTACGTCGACAACCAGCTGTCGACGTTCTCGATCAAGTACGTCCGCAACCGGATTCTCGCGAACTATCGGACCTCCGCCCGCCTCGCGAGCATGTTCCCGCGGACGGCCAACTTCGTCATGAACTTCAAACCGGTCCGTTGGGCAATGGAGAAGATTCTGCACGTCCCCAGCGAGCGGGACTTTCCCGAGTTCGCCACTCAGACCTTCCGGGAGTGGTGGTCTGAACGAGGCGGCGCGCAGGTGACGAACCCGGACAAGCAAGTGGCGTACTTCCACGGCTGCTACGCCAACTACAACACGACCGAGGTCGCAAAAGCGATGGTCCGGCTCTACGAGTACTTCGGGTACGAGATACTCGTGCCACCGCAGAAGTGCTCTGGGACACCGATGTTCGCAAACGGGATGCTCGACGATGCCCGTCGCCACGCCGAAACCAACGTCGAGAACCTCGCCGCTGTGATCGAAGACGGCGCAGACGTGATTGCCTCTTGCACCTCCTGTTCGATGGCACTGCGCAACGAATACCCTGAACTGTTCGATATCGACGGCATCGAGACTCTGGCCAAGAACACTTTCGACGCCCTGGAGTATCTCCGAATACACGAGGATCTACACGGCGCGATCCAGGATGCAAGCGTCTCCGGTGAGTTTGCCGAGGAATTCGCATACCACGCCCCCTGTCACTCCCGTAATCAGGGCCTGGACCGGCAGGCGATTGAGCTGTTCCGAGATCTCGACGGCGTACAAATAGAGGACGTCGGCGACTCTTGCTCTGGCATTTCCGGCACCTACGGCTGGAAGGAAGAGAAGTATGAGAAGTCAATGAAGATCGGCGCGGAGATGTTCGAGCACATGGAAGCCGCTGAGGGAACCACAGGAATGACCGAATGTCCCACCTGCGGGATGCAAATGGAACATGGTACCGGCTACGACGTCCATCACCCGCTGGAAGTGCTCGAGGCCGCGTTCGTGGACTAATGCTTTCCGGCTCGCCGCCCGTTGTGCTTACTCAAGTGTCTCTCGGGCCACGGCGAGGGCCTCCTCGTGGAGGCGACCGTTCGACGCGACGAATCCCGAACTGTCCCGATTCCACCGCTCTCCGCGGCGGTCAGTCACTGTTCCGCCGGCCTGACGGACCTGAAAGACTCCCGCCACAGTATCCCACGGGTCCGGGTCGGGATTGAACCCAATCGCGGCGTCGAACGCACCGCCCGCGACCAGTGAGAGCGTCAACTGGGCGGATCCGATCCGTCGGAATTCCCCGAGGTGTTCGATCGTCGCATCTGCAATCCGGCCGAACGTCCGGTGGTCCTCGGTGTCGAGTCGCAGTGTCGAGGCGACCAGCGCCCCGGCCGAGTCGTCAGTCTCGCTGACGGACAGCAGTGTTGCGTCCCGTTCCACGCTGTCTCCGGTGGCGACGTACCGCTCGTCGAGTGCCGGAGCCACGTTGATACCTGCCACAGGACTGCCATCTTCCACGACGGCGACGCTTGTGACCCACTCGCTCATTCCGCGCGAGTAGTTGAGCGTCCCGTCAATCGGGTCGACAATCCAGGCGGTACCGCGCTCGGGCAACGTCTTGCGGGCGTCGGCCTCTTCGGCCACAATCGCATCGTCCGGAAACGCTGACTCGATCATCGAGACGATCCGCCGTTGGGTCCGCCGGTCTGCTTCAGTTACCGGATCTACCTGGCTCGATTTCGACGCCACGTCAAGGTCGGTTCGGAAATGCTCCGCGGCCACTGCCGCCCCTGTGCTAGCGACAGTGACCGCTGCTAGCTCACGAGTATCCATAACGTCCCGTCGCTCTCGACGGACAAATAACGAGGGGTGGTCAACGAAATCTGCAGCCAAACACAGTACTTGAGTATCATATCGATCTTTGGTTCGAGGTGCCGTGGACCTCAAACCCCGTCGAACAGCTGATAGATGAGGTCAGCAAGCGATACAACAGCCAGTGGATGCGCTAGACAAAGGAAGAGTAAACAGCCACGGGGCACCGGGCCAGAGGCCTTTGTTGTTCCCTCAGCCGTGCGCTAGCACTCCCTACTCGGCGAGCAAGCGGGATGAGGTCGGACGGCTTACGCGCCCCGACCCGGACAAATACACCAACCGAACTTGAGGTTGGGTTTTGCGAGTCAGGTAATCAGAGGCAAACTATAGATCCCTTTGCGACACGCCCCATACATTTATGGGACCGCCAGGGGAACTCAAATATGGCTATTTGCCATGACATACATCGGATCGGTCGATCAGGGAACAGCCGCAACGAAGTTCCACGTCTTCGACGAAACCGGGGCGTTGATGGCCGACGCCGCCCAAGATCACGAGCAGATCTATCCCGAACCGGGCTGGGTCGAACACGATCCCATCGAGATTTGGGAGAACACCAAAGCCGTCATCACGGAGGTACTCGACGCGGAAGGGATCGATGCCGCGGAACTCGCAGCTATCGGCATCACCAACCAGCGCGAGACGACCATCGTCTGGGATCGCGAGACGGGCAAGCCGGTGTACAACGCGATTGTCTGGCAGGACAAGCGTCCGACCGATCGCATTGACGAACTCGTCGAAGCCGGATGGGAGGAGAAGATTAGGGAGACGACTGGATTGGAGCCGGATCCATTCTTTTCGGCCGGAGAAATCGAGTGGATCCTCAAGAACGTCGACGGCGTCCAGGAGCGCGCCGAGGCGGGCGAACTCCTCTTTGGCAACATCGACACCTGGCTCGCCTGGAATCTCACCGGCGAGCATGTCACGGACGTATCGAACGCATCCCGGACGATGTTGTTCGACATCCACGACCTCGAGTGGGACGACGACCTCCTTGCGGAATTCGGCGTCCCCGAGGTGATGCTCCCCGACGTTCGACCGTCGATCGACGAGGAGTACCACGGCGTCACCGACCCTGAAGGGTTCCTCGGTGTGGAAGTTCCTGTGGCCGGCATGATGGGCGACCAGCAGGCGGCGCTGTTCGGCCAGGCGCGCTTCGAGCCGGGCCAGATCAAACACACCATCGGTACGTCGTGCGTGATGCAGATGAACATCGGAACCGACGCGACGATCAGCGAACACGGGTTGAACACGACGCTGGCCTACCAGCAGACAGGCGAGCAACCGCGGTACGCCCTCGAAGGCGAGATTTTCACAGGCGGACAGGTGATCGAATGGCTCGTCGAACTCGGCGTCCTCGAAGACGTAGCCCAATCGGACGAGCTGGCCAGATCGGTCGAGTCGACAGGTGACGTCTACGTCGTGCCGACATTCCAAGGGATCGCGACGCCGTACTGGGACCCCAAGGCGCGCGGCGCGATACTGGGGCTCGAGCGAGGGACCAGTCCCGAGATCCTGGTCCGTGCAGCCTTCGACAGTATCGCCTATCGCGCCCGGGACGCTGTCGACGCGATGAAAGCCGACAGCGGACTCGATATTGATCGCATCCGGATCGACGGCGGCATGTCGATCAACAACTTCCTCTGTGAGCGCATTGCGGACGTGACTCGAACGAGCGTCGATCGACCGGTCGTCCGCGAGACAACGGCGCTGGGAGCCGCATACGCGGCTGGGCTGGCCGTCGGCGTCTGGCCCGACACGGACGCAATTCGCGACCAGTGGAAACTCGAGCGGAGCTTCGATCCCGTGTCCGACGCCGAGACGATCGACACCGAGTACGAACAGTGGCAGAAGGCCATCGAACTCACGCGGGAGTGGCCATGACGTTCGCGGCCGCTCGATCAAACACCTCACGGTAACAACGAACGGAGATCCCATCTATGACAATCGAAACCGAAACCGGAGTCATCGTCGCGCTCGATCACGGCCTCCACTGGGGAACGTTTGCCGGGTTCGAGGACTATCGCGGAACGCTCGAGACGGTTCTGGACGGAGAACCGGACGGCATCCTCGGAAGCGTTCCGTTTCTGAATCGCTTCCAAAACGTCCTCGATGCGTCCCCTACGACGACGCGCGTCGGAACGCTTGACGTCATTCACGATTCGACGATCCCAGGAGATGCCGACCGGGCCGAAATCCACCGACAGGCGTTCAGCCTCGAGGAAGCCGCCCGCGTCGGCGCAGATGCGGTCAAAGTCTGTGTCGTCTACGGTCGGGAGGATCCGGACGTTCTGGGCGACAACGTCGAGTTCGCCGCCCGGATCGCCGAAAACGGTCGCAAGCACGGACTCGATGTCGTTCTCGAGCAGGTCCTGTGGGGCAACCGCATCGAGGACGAGCAGGATCCCAACCTGATCGAACACGCCGCCAGGCTCGGCGTCGAACTCGGGGCCGATGCCCTGAAACTCTACTACCCGGGCAAGGAGAAACTTGATGCAATAACAGCTACCACGCCGTGCCCCGTTTTCGTCGCCGGCGGCGTACAGACGGACGACCTGCGCGAGTTCCTCGAGATGACCCGCGACGCGATTGACGCCGGCGCCAGCGGCGTCACCTACGGGCGAAACGTCTGGCAACACGACGATCCGGCGGCTATGGTCCGGGCACTCAAAGCGATCGTCAACGACGACGCGTCGCCAGATGCGGCACTGACACACCTAGGTTGAACGACGCGATCGTGATTCGCGGGCCAAACACTTATCACAATTTGTCATGAAGTTTTTTCGTGGTGACATCACAATGAAGAAGCTCATCAACGATCCAGAAGACGTCGTCGACGAAACACTCGACGGCGTCGTAGCAGCTCATGGAGACGTGGTTCGGCGACTCCCAGACACGAATGTCATCGTCCGAAAAGACGCGCCCGTCCAGGGTAAAGTCGGCGTCGTCAGCGGCGGCGGCAGCGGTCACGAACCGGGTGGCGCGACGGGATACGTCGGGGAAGGCATGCTCGATGCGGCCGTCGCCGGCGAAATATTCACGTCCCCGCCGGCGGACGAGATGAGCGAAGCCATCCAGGAAGTCGATGCCGGGGAGGGCGTCCTCGTCATCACCACGAACTACGAGGGTGACATCATGAACTTCGAGACCGGGATGGAGATGGCGGAAATGGAAGCCGACGTCGAGACCACGGAAGTCGTGACGAACGACGACGTCGCCGTCGAGGATTCGACATACACGTCGGGCCGGCGCGGTGTCTGCGGAACCATCTTCGTGCACAAGGTCGCCGGTGCGGCCGCAGACCGAGGCTACTACCTGGAGGAGGGGCGTCGCGTCGCGCAGAAAGCAAACGACAACACAGGTACGATGGGAATGGCGCTGACCTCGTGTGTCACACCCGAGAAGGGCGAACCCACATTCGACATTGGCAAGGACGAGATCGAGATCGGCATCGGCGTTCACGGCGAACCCGGCGTGGAGCGCACGGAGCAGAAGTCCGCCGACGAAATCGCCGACCGGCTGACGGGCGAGGTGCTCGAGGACTTAGACCTCGATCCGGGGGCAGAGGTCGCGACCATCGTCAACGGGATGGGCGGGACGCCCCTCTCGGAGCTGTTCATCCTCGACCGGCGCGTCAGTCAAATTCTCGACGAACACGATCTCGAACGGTACGATGCGTGGGTCGGTGATTACTTCACATCGCTGGATATGAAGGGCGCATCGATCACCGTAATGGAGCTTGACGACGAACTGATTGAGTTGCTCGATCACGCGGCAGCGACGCCGGCGCTGACCCGGTAGGTGACAATCGCTCCCCTACAGCACTATTCGGCACAGAAACACTTCTTTATCAGTATCTGGTGTGACGCACGTAAACTAAATTGAGATGGTCCCACAAAAATGGTTGTAAGTGGTGTCAAATCTTTTTATATTCGGTAAACGAACCCACAGTTATGAACCCTAGTAAGGGCTTTGTCCTCGTCCTCGTCGCCACTCTCCTCGTGCTATCAGCCATGCTGATCCAGCCGTTTCTCCAGTACGTCCTCGGTGCTATCCTCCTCGCTTACGTGCTCTATCCACTGCAGAATCGTCTCGAAGCGCACGTATCACCAATGGTCGCCGCACTCTCGCTCGTGATTCTAGCAGTTGCGGGATTCGTCGCCCCGTTCGTGATAATCCTCGCGAAAGCCGTGTCGAGTGCCAGGAATATTATGAAAGACTTCGACACTGATTCGGTGCAAATCAAGGTGGTCGAATCTTGGATCGAGGAACTTACCGGACAGGAGATCGATATCGCCAGAGAATTCGTCAACTCAGGGCAGGAAATCGGGACGATCGTATTCGAACGATCGATCCAAGCGTTCGGTACGATCACCTTCCACCTCATCGGGATCGCGTTAGCACTCTTTCTGGTCTACTACCTTCTCAAAGACGGTGACGATCTGCTCAACTGGCTCCACCGAACGGTCCCCCTCCCGACAGACATCCAGCACGACCTCTACGATGAGATCAATAACGTGATGTGGGGGGTACTCTTCGGGCATGTCTTCGTCGCGATCATCCAAGGAGCCGTCGCCGGGGTGGGACTCGTCGCTACTGGCGTTCCCAATGCAGTGTTTTGGACGGCCATCATGATGGTTCTCGCAATGGTTCCACTCGTCGGTGCGATCCCTGTCTGGGGTGGGGCCGTGGTCTACTTGTATATCACAGGCGAGCCACTACTCGCCGTTGGATTATTTGTCTACAGCGTTATCGTAGTTGGACTTACCGACGACTATCTTCGCCCATTTGCCGTCGATAGGTACGCTAAGCTCAATCCTGCAGTTATCCTCCTCGGTATCCTTGGAGGGGCGTACGCATTCGGGATTATGGGGCTGTTCTTTGGTCCCGTTGTCCTCGGTGCACTCAAAGCCACTCTCCGCGTGGGCTTGGATAACTGGTCCCAGATCGGCGAAAGTGATGTCAGCTTATAGGTATTGAAATGCTCAAGAAACGTTCTGAAGCAGTTCCTTGTCACATATCTGTCCGGAATCATACATTACAGCCTCGCTTGATCCACTATGGTCTCAACTTCCAGTGAACAAGATTCTATATAGCTATATACGATTTATAACCCGGATATCAAAGGTCTGAGGGCCTATTCCTGGGATATTCGGCATAAATGAGGGAATGAAAAGTGCTTATGATTACTCCAATAATCACGACCACTTTGAAGTACCCCGCCGCCGTCGGTGAAGCACGAATGCTGCAATCGGCTCAGAACGGCGCTCCCCCAGGGTAGAGCCGCCGAAACCGGGATCGCAGAAAGAGGGGGCAGTCGATGCCTAACCGAGCGCTCCCTACGTCGCTCGACGAGACGTTCGAGCGTTACTTCCAAGACAAGGGGAAAGGTCGCGGCAGCGATGGCGGGAACTACCGACGGAACACAGCACGGGAACTCGACCGATTTGCTGAATGGGCTGCCGGCGACCGCGGTCGAGACGACTGGAACGGGGGTCGTCTCCGACGTCGTCGGCATCATTCTCTATGGGAGTGTGGCTCGGGGCGAGGCTGATCGGCGGAGCGATATCGATCTCTGGATACTAGCCCGGCCTGAGCGGGCCGAAAGCCAACGAGAAGCGAACGCCATTGCCCGTGACCTGAAGACACGGAGTTCGATGGTGACCGATACGCCTACGATATCGATGTCGAGACCGTCCAGGCTATCCCGGCATACACCGAAGAGATACGAGAGATCGTCGTTTCAGGGATTCTGGTCTACAAGACACACGATGCCTTCGAGATGGCTAGATACTATCGGACAGGCGTGAAATTGTACCCATGTGTTCACACATAGGGGAACAACTTATTACGCCGGCCATTGTATCCTCTCTTATGAGTCAGGAATCGCTCGACGACACGATTAAATTCCGCGCGGGGCCGCTCAAGGAGGCGGCAACTGAACTCGACTCTGTCCATCTGGGCGGTATCAATATTAGCGAGCTCGGACGAGAAGGACTTACCCAGATGCTTCGACGAGCGATGACGGATGAGGACAAAATCGCGATTTACGAACGCTATTCGGCAGGTGACCTCTCAGAAGACGCTGCTCGAATACTCCTTGGTGATGAGTTCGATCTGCTTCAGGAAGACATTGACGCCTTCCGCGAGGCTACCAACGACAATACTAGCGACTATCTCGTCTAAATGGCCCGCGAGGACACACGGTATCCAATCTTAGTCGATACTGATGCGCTGATCGCTGTCGCGAACAGTTCCTTGTGGGACCGGCTAACTGAACACGTTGGTCTAACGACGACAAACGTCTGCAAACAGGAACTCGAGCAGCACGTCGAGAACACGCGCGAGACTGCACCGGAAGGAAGCCGTCCGTACCGGCTTCATTATGGAAGTCGTACCGCGCTCGAAGCGCTTGAGGATGATGAGACATCACTCTCCTTGGTGACGAGCGTCCCCCGCCCTCACGGAGCGGATGCCGGCGAGGAATCACTCCGACAGGAAGTAAGACAAAACCCAGAGGTTGTCGACTATGTTATTCTGATGGACGCTGCAGGCCGACGCTCGATTCGTCGTGCTGTCGATGACCAAGATGAAGATATCCGTGCCGTAGCACCGCCATTTCTGTTCTATATTCTTTACGACAACGAGTTAATTTCGCGTCGTGAATTCTGTCAAGCGTGCGGCGAGATGTTGGAGCGTGAGGGCTGGACCGGATACAACGCAGTGAAGACTGCGTGGGAGGCGATCCCGATTGATTGCAGTGATATTCTGGATAATCACCTGCTCCCCTGACGAATCATGCACCAGAACACCTCATCGACACGGGATGGATCGACACCACTCGCGAGTTCCTTCGAGCGCTACCTCCAAGACAAGGGGAAAGGCCGCGGTGGCGACGGCGGGAACTACCGCCGGAACGCTGCACGCGAGCTCGAGCGGTTCGCCAAGTGGGCCGCCGGCGACCGCGGCGACGACGACTGGTCTGGGATTGTGCCTGATGGCATCGACCGTGAACCCACCTTCGCCGATCTCGACGAACGGGTGTTCCGAGAGTACGCCCGGCACCTCGCCGGTGATCGAGGGCTCAAGCAGAATACCGTCCAGACCTACTATCGGTATATTTCTGCATGGTGTGGCTGGTGTGTCAACGAGGGCTATCTCGAGGCGCATTACGCCCAGCGGGCGAGTGCGATGGCACCGCTTCCCGATGACGATGGCCGCCGGCCTGGCGATCAGCAGGCCTGGACATCCGAGCAGCGCCACGCACTCACCCGTCACGTCGATGAGCAGGCTCGTGAAGCCATCGAGACATACACTTCCCTCCCGGACGATGTTAACCAGCACGACAAGCAACGGGCCCGGTATGCAGCACTGAAGGCTACCCGTGACCGGGCGCTTGTGTTCACCCTCGCGTACACGGCTGTCCGTGTAGGCGAACTCCTTCGAGACCCGAACGACCCACGCCGTCGTGGCGTCCGGTGGGAAGAGATTTCGCTCGACGACGGAAGTATGGACGTCTATCGGAAGAAACAGCAATGGGACGCCGCGAGTCTCCCGGATCCAGTAATTGCTCCGCTACGGAGCTATCGAAAGCTGTTGAACCCACCAACAGATCGGTGGCCAGTGTTCCCGACATTCGACCAGCGAACGCTTTCGACGCTCGTGGAGGACGAGCTGGCTGACCGAGGAGAACGCCCAGATGCGATCGACAAACAACGCGACGAATACGCTCGTGACCTACTGCTGGCGCTTGACAAAGACATTCGACCACCCTCGATCACGACGGATGGTGCACGGTCGATTCTCAAACGACTCTCTGGGGCTGCGGAAATCGACATTGATCATCCGAAGCACGAGTATCTCGCACCTCACGGAGGTCGACGCGGGATGGGTGAGGTTCTCGTTCGGGCGTTCGGGTATACAGTCGCTGCTCGGTACTTGGACAACTCCGAGGAGATGGTCCGTGAGCGGTACTCTCACATTGAGGCCGGTGAACTCGGTGATGTGGCGACAGAGGCACTCAACGAAATTGACTCAACTCCGAGGAACGTCGATAAGCAAGGTTGACTTATTCAAAATCATACCGTGCTTAGTGAGACTTCAATAGCGAATCGATAGGTTCCTGTTCTAGGAAGGTTCTCGATCAGATGTATCAGTTCAGTACTGAAACGGTAGTAGCGCTACAATTCGAAACGCTAGAGATGGGACTGTGAAGTACCTCGGAGGCAAGCCCCGAGGCACTCGCCCTACCCCGCCTGTAGAAATTACTCAGATTCAATAAGCAATTTCTCACGTGCGGCGTGGATATTCGACCGAACTGCATCTTCGGTCACATCTCGAACATCGGCCCACTGGGCGACAGTATATCGTTCTGCTTCCTCAACGACGACCCAGTCAATAGCCTCATGAAGGGAGAGTTCGCCTGCAATGAGTTCTGTGACCCGTTCGAGGAAGTCCTGGTCGTCCCATGCGAGATCGACGTCTTCGAACTGGTGCTTCTCAGGGTCATACGAGGCGACCATCTGGATGGCGCCGTTCTGTTCGAGTTCTGCTCGGACGTGAGCAGGCAGAGAGTCTAGTGCAGTTTGCGGTAACGGGTAGGCAGGAACATCGTCACCTTCTCCGCGGTAAACGGCGGAGCTTGTCGGTGGACTCCCGTTCTGACCGCTAGACCGTGGTAGGCGTGAAGATGCCGTTCACGTTCAACGTCCCCGACTTCAGGGCAAGGTGACCGGTTGCCCCTCCAGAACCAGACTTGTGCCAGTTCTGGAGTAGTTTCCGGGCGATGTTCTTCGCAGCGTTGTAGTCGGCGTGGTATTCGTGCCCACATTTCAGACATTCGAACTCGTCTCCGTCTCTATTGTCTTCGTGGGTAAAGCTACAGTCAACGTGACTACACCGTTGACTGGTATACTGTGGCGCGATTTTCTCGACGGCAATCCCGTATTCGGAGGCTTTGTACTCGGTGTACTCTTGAATGCGACGGAACGCCCACTGCTGGAATTTACTCGCGTTCGAGATACGCTTGCGGATATGTTTCAGTTTCTCGAACGCAATGTGGGTACAGTCGTGAGCGAGAGCCTCCTGCACCAGTGCTTTCGAGACACGATGCAGGTAGTCCTCACTCCAGTTGGCGAATCTGCCACCAAGTGATTTCATCGTAAGGTGTGCCGACCGCGTTCCAGTCTGTTGCATCTGTCCACGCTGCTTCTCGTATTCACGCCGCTTGTGGTTGAGATAGTCGGCGTTGCCAATGAACGCACCACTCGAAGTGACCGCAAGGTGTCCATCCACGTTCAAGTCTACGCCGAGAACCGTTCCGTTCTCGGCATCTTCCGACTCTATGTTCGTCTCTTTCACAACAGCGATGTGGAGGTAGTAGTCGCCGTCACGGTGATGCAACGTCGCTTCGCGTTTCTCCCACTCGTCAGCAAAGTAGGTTGTCGGTGGCACGTCCTCGTCGGGCAGGACGTACTCGGCTTCGATACGTCCGTCCACAGTGGCAAGCGTGGCGTACTCGTCGTAGTAGGTAACCGCGTTGCGGTTGTAGACGACCGAATCCGACGTAAACTGTGGTTTCGAGGGATTCTCGCCGTCTTTGCGTTTTTCAGCACAGGAATCGAGTGCGTCGGCGGCCCGATTCCGCGCGGCACAGACGAGGTCAGCGTTGAGTTCGTCAGTGGCTTCGCGTACTTCGTCGTATGTCTTGTCGTGTAGATCAGTTTTCGACGTGACGATGTAGCCGTCTTCTGCGCCGTTCCAGCCGTCGTCTGCGACCATCTGAGCGGCCTGTTTGAAGCGGTCTATCGTCTCTTGGAGAAGGCGGTGAGCGTCGTCGTCTACGTCGAGTTTCACGACGGCAGTACGTCGAAGCTCCACAGTTACCATACGATTTTGAATAAGTATAAAAATTGTTCATATAGTAGTATAACATTGGAGAGTCAGTAGTCGTGTAGCTGGTGGATTGTCGTGTAGAGCTTACGCGATTCCCTCCCGCCCTGTTCGCTCCTCGGTTCTGACTGGTCGGAACACTCGTCACTCACGGGAAGGGCGGGATTCCCTCGCTGTATCAAGATGGATATTAGTCTACCCCAGCCTCACTCGCAAGTATCGAGACCTCTCTTTTGAGAAGAGTGAGTGTTTTTTACTCTAGTAGCGCGAGTCGCACAGCATCAGACATACCGGCGACGCGGGCGGCGTGTTCCCAGGATTCCTCGCGGATGCCATTGGTCACATAGGCGAATCCGACGTTCAGCTCTGGATCGCCCCATCCGAAAATGCTGCCGAGACCAGCGTGACCGAACATACGTTCGCGGCTGAGCGACCCAAACATATCGTTTGCCAGCCCTCCGGTCCAGAATCCGAGGCCGTAGCGTGCTGGCCGCGAGAGCGTGCCGTCCGAGTCAGTTTCGGCGTGCGTCCGCGTCGCCTCTGCAACAGTAGTCTCCTCCAAGAGGCGAGTCCCATCGAGTGCGCCACCGTTGGCCATAGATGCGTAGAATCGCGCCATATCGCGAGCGGTCCCAATTCCGGTCGCAGCCGGGACTACGGCGCGCCGTACTGCATCGTCGTTGAACGCGGCCGCTGATTCAGACGCCGGAATGCCAAGGCCTTCACCCGGATCACGACAGCGATCGAATACTTCGAAACCAGTGAGCGTAGCGACATCGTCGTCTTCGTTGGCCGCGAGCCCGATAGATGACTGCTCCATCCCCAACGGATCGAACACGTTCTCGGCGACGTATTCCTCGACAGGCTGTCCGCTAAGTCGATGGATGAGTTCGCCGACAAGCCAGCCATAGTTGAACGTGTGGTATGCTGGCTGTTCGCCCGGTTCAAACACTGGTTCGATATCTTCCATGGCCTGGACGACCGCGTCCCAGTCGCTCCATTTCTCGGCTTTGTCGTCAAATTCACCGTACGGGATGCCAGCCGTGTGGCTGAGGACATGCCGAATCGTGATGTCAGCTTTCTGCGTGCCGGGGTCAGCGAACTCGGGCCAGTACTCGACGACTGGGTCGTCGTAATCGGCCTCACCGTCCTCGATCAGTTGATGTAATCCAACGCCGGCGTACGGTTTCGTGCACGAAAAAATCAGATGGCGGGTCTCGGGAGTCGTCTCTTTACCATCGGGCCCTGTCATACCGCCCGCGAAATCGACGACCAGCTCGCCATTAACGTAGACCGCGAGTTGCGCGCCGTGGTGCAGGCCGACGTCAAGGTGACGGTCAAATTCCGCTCGTAGTTGCTCGTGATCGCTATCGGTAATGTGTGACATACACATTAAGGATTATAGTCCGTGTCAATTGATGTTTTGGGTCGTCATCAGACAATCTCGCTCAGCCGTGTACCGTTAACCAACAAATCTATGCCGTTTGCAGCTATGTTAGTTAACACGAGGCGACAGAGACACTTAACGAAATTGACTCAACTCCAAGGAACGCCGATAAGCAAGGTTGATTCATTCAACGCTCTTGGGAAGCAGGTTGTTGGTCAAGTAGAGCTGGCGCTATAGAAGCGTAGCGGGCAAGGGTGACGCGGCAGCGTCACCCGATATGTTCCCATTCGAAGTGCCGAACTCAGAGGCGAGCGCCGCGAATCTGCTCCGACAGGTTCGCTGGCGCGATGGCCTCTATTGCCCACGCTGCCGGGCCGAATCTGTGATTCGGTACGGCAGCTATCGAGTGTTTCAACGGTATCTCTGTAAGGATTGCGACCGCACATTCAACGATCAGATTAGCACCGTCTTTGAACACTCTGCGGTTGAGCTCAGAAAGTTGTTTCTCGCCGTCTACACCTACATCCGTTTCAACACGAGCCTCAGACAGTTAGACGTCGAAATCGATGTCTCCTACAAGACGGTCTACCGGCGCGTCTAGCGCTTTCTGCGAGCGCTGGACGCGCCTCGGCCACCAACAGCATTTTTAGCTAACTGAACGACTTTGCTTGTGAAGCGGGAAATTTTCGACATAGACCATCGCCGATTTCCCGCTTCATACTCCTCGTTCTAACGATCGAAACCGATGCAGTCCAGCGATTCACCAGAGCCCTCTCAAGAGTATTCTTTCAGATCCAAATCGGACTTGTAGAGCCCCAGCATCGCGAGATGGGCCGTCAGGACTTGCGCCACTTGTGGCTGCACTTTGTGCAGGTGGACAGTGTAAATTAATACACACTTATATATAATATCCTATAAGAGCGTATTATTAGTTACGCTTGAGCGTAACGAGTATTAATACTCGTAACTTGCAAACGTTACGCGCAAAATTACTATTCGTTACGTGCGAGGGTTTTCCGACAATCCTCTTACCTAGACCCCCCTCCGGACATACATGCAGAACCACTATCACCACGAACACCACTTCAACCACCACGCAAGATAGAGTCTGTAGGCAAGCTATCCCTATTAGGGACATGCCTTATACGAGAGTGTGCCAACACTATCTGAGTCTATCTAAGATAATATTCCAGTCAGCCTAAGCATCCAAATCCGTCAGGGCCCACTGAACACTCCAGAGACGCAAATATTCTCAGGAAGGGACTCCTGTAACTCGGCAAGACTTTGGTTAGACTGTTCTGAAAGCAGAACCGGGAGTGAGATTACTTGCGAACAGTTTGTGACGTCCCCAAGGTCAGTATCGTCTGCAGTCTCATCCGTACTGCGTCCCATAACGTCCTGGGCCTCAACACTGCTCCCTGAGCTGGATGCTGTCTTCACTGACTTGGTCACGTCCTCAGCTGGTGAATTATCAACATCTCCAGCTGGGCGCTCACTATCTCTAACCGACTCGTCACTGTCAGTCGGACTGCTCGCTGAGGGCCGACCACGACTGAACGCGTCCAGCGGGAAATCGAGAGCGCGAGCGCGTTTTTCTTTGGTAAAGGTGGTCCGGGACGTCGTACCCAGGACAGCGGCGACATCCTCGCGTGAACACCCTCGCTCGAGTGCCTGGCGCACTTGCTCGTCTTCTACTCGCTGGAGGAGAGTCTGCGTCTCATCTGGAATATGGCCGCGCGAGGAGTTCGCGATTTGTTCGGGCAACCCCCATTCGTTCGTCTCGACGTCCTTGTCGATGAGCTGTCGCCCGCGTGACTCGACGACGTTATCCAGCCCCATAAGCATCCAGAGACGCTCGCGTAGGGCAGTGACAGTCAGATCGACCGAGACTGCTTCAACGATATCACCCGTCCGTGCTGGGCCGTGTGCTTCGAGATATTCCAAGATCTCGATATCTTGCGGCAGAAGGTTGTTTCGATCGGCCGCCGATAACTCGACCGGCGACTCCGCGATTGTCGATCGGTTATGGACCCACGTATGACACGACCGACAAAACACAGTGAGATTCGCCGGGTCGTGTACGTCCATACCGTTTGGATCGCGGTCGATATGGTGCACCTGTAGCGTCGCTAGACCTCCGTGTTCAGGATCGCGACGCCCACAGATCTGGCAGCGGTGGCCATAGTCATTAAGCACCTCCCTGCGTGTCGCTGCATTGACTGAGTCAGTGTCGGTGGTCCTGTAGGTCGACGGCTGGTTCGTGCCGTCGCTGGCTGTCTGTGTCGCTGGCTCTCTATCTGTTGCTCGTCGCGTGTCGTCTACTGTGTGTTCTGGTGGTGACATTGTATTCGTATGTTTCGTGAGTTGCTGGCGATCGGGTTGCTGACCTACTGCTCGTCTTGCTGCTCAGTAGCGACAACACTCTCGCTGTGCGATCTAGTCGCATTCTACGCCGGTCTCGAGTGACGGAGCAGGCGCTCAGTCGTTGCTGTACAGACAGCTGTTTGCTCGCCGTCTGACTACTGGATACAGCTGGGAACACGAGCGTATGAGCCCTATGCATCGATCGTGGCCGTGAGCGACTTGAGGTCGAAGTCGGACTTGCTGCAGTACCGCTGGGTGAGGGAACTCAGCGCTTCCGTCCGTAGGATGTCCGCCACATTGTGCATAGCGACATCGGCATACTGCCCGGCCTCGAAAGCGGTCACCGCCTCACTGCTCTCGGCAAAGGGGTCATACGCGCCGGCGTCACCATCGCAGAGGACATCATAGGCGGTGACGAGATCAGCGCCTGTCTCGCCGTCAGCCGTCGTGTTGAACAGCGTCTTCACGAGGGGCAGCAGATCGGCATAGGGGACATCTACGAATGGCCAGGCGATATCGTAGGCAGCCAGGCGCGTCCGCAGGAAAGGCAAGTCGAACCCTCCCTGCCAAGTCTCACCATTGTATGCCACAAGCAGGACATCCGCCGGCGAAAGCTGCTCGGAGACGAATATGGCAACAGCTGTCAACAATTCGCCTTCCGTGCGGTGGGTGTCGACCTGGACATGTTCTTCAGTCCGCTGTTGAACGGCCGTCGCGACATCGCCTGGTGGGCGGTCGCCTGTCTGGACGAATACCTGATAGCCCAACTCACGCTCAAAGCCGACGACTGTCACCGCATCCATCGCGTTGAAGCCCGTCGTTTCGATATCAAATGCACGCTGAGTGAGCTGCGTCATCGCGGCTCACCATTCGTGTTTGTTGGCTCGGCCGGGTCGCACGCTGGACCTCGGACGGGTGGCTGTGAGAGTGTTGATCGTATAGCCACGTTTGACGTGTCGGTGGCTGCGCTCGACTGCCGGGGTAATGCCGTCTGGACTGCAGAGTCGGATAGCATCGGCCAGCTCGTCCGGCAGGCCTGGTCCAGGTACCAGTCGATGCGCATCGTGAGGGTTGCTTCTCTAGCGATGGGTTCTTGATTTGGGGAGTCTATCTTCCTCATGGGGTTCTAGCACCGTTTGTGGAAGCCCCAGCTCAGGTGTTCTGACCACCTGGGCGCTTCTACGCTGTGTCACGCTTCTTGGAGATGGGGTCCACAGATGACATTACTGTATACAGGCACTTAATAGTTACTGTAAGTAGTATTGTTACTCTATACAGTTTCTCCGCGTGCAGGTAGTAAGAGATACTATGTAGGACGCCACTTTACTCGCTTGCATGGCTGATGATCAGTACAGAGGTCTACTCACTGATCGAGAACGAGAGATATTGCAAGGGGACGCCGATGTCTCTGATAGTTACAGATATCGAGTGATTAGCCGTATTCGTACTAAAATTGAGAATATTGACAAGGACGTTGAAATTCTCTCAAACTATCGGGAAGACCTCCTTGAAGAGTTGCGAGAGGTCGTTTGTGAAGACTCTCCCCCTGAACCAGTTGATAGTTCAGAGAGTGATGATCGAAACGTGAAGAACTAACTATCTACTTGGCGACAGTGTGCGGATTAGCTGGTTATCTCAGTCTGGCAGTATGGCTATGATTGCTTATCGACACAGAAACCGGCTCGGAACTGGTTTTTGAACCCGTTGTCGAGACAGGGAAGCCGCTAGAATGCTTGCTATCACCAATCTCCGCTGTAAGAACGATAGAAATTTGGTGATTTGAGTCGCCATTGGGTGATCTCAATCAGCCGGTTTCTATTAACCAACAGATCTATGTTATTTGCGGCTGTGTTGGTTAACACGAGGCGACAGCCGATGTCTTACCAGCCATCGACATCACCAGCGAACCTTCCAACAAACATTGTCGATACGCTCAACGGATATAATCAGGAACAACGCCAGCACGTTGCTCGATATCCCGAGGAGTGAGCAGAGCACAAAGCCCGCGAGGAGCGCCTCGAAGAGATTCGGACGAAGATAAAATCGAAGAACGCCCCGATGATCTACCGGGCGACGTCCCGTCGAAGGCTATAATCACGATCAAGAAGACCAATAATAACCGCTACTACTGGCAATGGAGAAAAGTCAAGAAGATCAAGTCAAAGTATAGAGGGCCAGTCGATCCTGACGAGTGAGGAGACAATATCCTCGATTAGCGGGGCCATCACACCCCGTATGCGAGATGAAATGCGCGAAGTGAACACGCGAAAGGCTGGGAGTACTCTCCATCAAAGGATTTAAGTTATACTTCTAATTATAGTGAAAAAGTATAAGTGATGTTAGTATAATGTTGTAAATATGCAGCGAAAAATAAGAGGCGAAATAGACGAATTGTTCGTTGACCAAATCGGAGTTCGATATGATACTTCCTTATTCGTGCAAAATCATGGATTCCTAGATAACAAGCACGCCCAGGAGCGTGGACACATCAAAATTAGAACGGCAATTTGTTCGAATCTAACGCATCCAGAACCGGGGAAGCAGTACCATCCAAAAAATGGGGAGCTACTCGAAGCAGGAGAATACTATGTATTGAAAGAACGGAATCACTCACGCGAAGACGGCTCTGTAGTAGTAGCTATCCCGTCAGAGGTCGTATCTGACGCAGAGTATTACCCAGTACACCCTCGGGGGAGTCACGATGCAGCCATCCAAAATATCCGTGAAGCATATTATAAAATAGCCGATGCTGAGGCCAAATTAGTACGTAGTATGCCGGACCAGTTGATGGCACTTGCGACAGTTAAAGACGACTTATTAACGGTGAGACATAGTATTAATGCTCGAAAAGCATCTGGAGCTGCCGAAGCTCGCTGGCGAACAGGGCTAGAGGAAGAGTATCCAGCCGGGTTATTTCCCCGAATCCATGAGCTCATAGAGGCCGATAACTATTGGAGAAATCGGATAGAAACTAATGAGAAGGGAGATAGCACGGATTCGGAAAATAAGTCCACATCACCGAGCAGGACATAATCTGATCGCCCATCTGTAGAATCGAATATCCGATGTGGTTGGTCGATGATTTCGTGAGCGAGAAGTGCTTATCGTCACGAGCAGACCGGGTGTTGACACAGGAGCTGAGTTCTGCAGATGGGCGGCCGGACAATATGGGGCATCTTGAACAGCTACTGTCCCTGCTCGGTTACAGTATCAAGAACCGGGCGAACGGCAGTCACGGCGGGGTTCCCGCCCAGGGAGACGGACGAACCCGAGGCAGTCTCGACGCTCGCCGAGACACTGGGAATCGGCCGGCGCCTCGATCAGGAGTCGTTCTCTCCACGGGATGCCTACCACGCTATCAACCGTATCGGGGAGCTGCTCGAGAGCTCCGAAGACCCCGCCCAGTTCGCCAGCGCTGTCGAGCTGCTGTACACGCGCATCGCGGAACTGCTCCCCGGGCTTGAACAGGGTGAGCCGCTCCCGTCGGAGTGGCGCCCAGACGAAACCGGGCTTGGGGACGTTGACCTCCTCTGCCGGGTCGGCCAGGGGTACGAGCTCGTCCCCGCGAGCGAGGCGTACTACGTCCGGTCCCGAAGCAGCCGTGACCGGTACGCGAAACTCGGCGTCCCCATCTTGGCGCTGTTCAAGCCAGAGGCAGCGAGCTTCGGCAGCTACTGTGGGGCGAGAGACCTGCGAACGGCTGTCCGCAGGGAGCCGGCGTACGAGGACTGCCCGCCGCTCCCCCTCTCGATGGGTAACGCCGACGTCGATCAGGCGTGGCTCGAGACGTTGCTCGCTGCGCTTCTGCTCCGGCTCCGGACAAACCGGCAGTCGGCTTCCCTAGTCGACCAAGACCGCAGCGCCACCCGGACGTTCTACGAGCAGCTGACTTTCGTCGAGAACCTCGACCTTCGGATCTCGCTGGCCGACGGGAGCTGGGACGAGAACCGGCCGCCGGAGCCACAGGCGTACCACCTCGAGCGGGATGGAGACCGCATCGTCCGGGTACTGGTCGACCGGACGCTGGACCGCGGGGCGCTCGTCGACGCTCTGACCGGTGCATACACGGAACGGCTCGACATTCCCCAGTATTACGAGGCAGTGAACACGCTCGTCGACTACGCACTGGGTGAGCCAGAGCCCGGGACGACGCTCGAAAATCGCTTGCGGACCGTGGGGAGCGATGTCCCCTCCGGACAGGTCGAAGCGACCCGGAAAGAGCTGTTTGCCGAAGAACGGGACGAGCCAGATATGGAGGAGGAACCAGAGCCTGTCGCCCCCGAGCCGTACATGGCCGACGACTCCGAGGAGGACGACCGATCGGAACACGAACCAGCGGAGCGGACTGTGAGCACGGAGACCAGCGGCACCGCCCACTCCGCGCAGGTTCCGGCTATCGACTCGGTGACGAGCATCGGTGACCGACAGATAGCCCGGACGTCAACCCAAATCCAGAAACCTATATATACGAGTGGGTTTTAGGGTATACACAGTGATTTCAAAGGCCGGAATCGCCATGATTGACGCTCTGAGTACCGGCCGAGAAGCGACGCCAGTGGATCTCGCAACTGAAACCGGGTATTCACAGACACACATCTACGAGATGCTTGATGAGTTGCTGGACGTGGGGCTCTTAGTCGAACGCCGTGGGCCCAACAACCAGCGGAAAGTCCGTGTCGCGGACCACCCAGTCATTGAAGCATACCGGACGCTGCAGTCGGAGCTTAGTCACGTTGAATGGGCTGACCTCCTCTCGCCCGCCGCCCTCAAAGTGTGCTGGTTTCTCGACGAACCCCGTCGAGTATCCGAGATTGCAGAGCGACTCGGGATTACTCGACAAGGCGTTCACAAGGCGCTGTCGCCGCTCAAAAATCGGGCGATGCTGTCTCCGTCCGGCCCCGAGTACGCGGTAAGTGAGGACCTTGCACCGCTGCTGGCGTTCGCGCAGGCCGTCGTGACCCACGAGCACCGATCGCGAGCCCGGGAAATCGCGCCGAGTGCGACTATCGAGTGGTGCGACCCGAAACGAACACTCGTCCGCGTGCAGACCACTGAAGATACAGACGCGCTATTAGACGCACCAGATTGGCAGGTGACTGGGCTTGGTCGATTCGAGGAGTACGGGCTGCAATTCTTTCTTGCAGGTGAGCCCGCGTTCTGGTACGCGCCCGACGAGGAACTCACACCGGGCGAAGTGGTGTGTCACACGCTCGCCCTCGATAGCGGCTCCCGCCGGGTTAGCTATGCAATGTTGTTGATTGAGGCGTTGGACATCGACCAGGAGACGCTCACAGACACGGCAACGTGGTACGATCTGGAAACCACGGTCGCTGCGATGTACCAGGCACTGCAGGAAGGGGTCGAAGATTCGGACGAGATCCCTGTCGTCCTTCCAAGTGAATCAGAATTCATGGCGCTCAAAGAGCAGTACGGTGTAGTATGACGGTATTCAAAGGTGGCGAGGCAATCAAAGAGTTCCTCGAGGAGTTCGATAGCTGGCTGTCGGAGTCCGTGACAGTGTATCTCCTCGGTGATCTGCGATGACGGTCCGGGGATTGAAAGACCAAACCGAAGATATCGATCTTGCGGTGGGTGTTGTCTCTGAGTTCGAACACGTCTACCAGACGCTCACGTCACAGGGATTCACAGTTGTGGATGAACCAACGGAGTCGTTCGAGGGCGTCGGAAAAACCGTCGAACTGCATCACGACAAGCGCGGGTTTCGAATCGATATCTTCGAACAGCAAATCGTCGGGAAAGTCTGGATCACCGACCGGATGCGCGACCGGGCCGAAGAGTTCTGGACCGGGAGATTCTTGACTTCCTCCCCGCGCTGAAGCGCGAGGATTCCTCCGTGGGTAATCCAGTCAGACGATTACCCCGGCTGTGAACTTGCGGGTTCGCTGAGGCTGGGTTGGTCGAGCGACCACGACTGTTCCCCACAATCGGCGGGTGTCCAGTTGTGGTCATTCCACTGCCAGTACGCCCCATCCGTGGGTGCGTCCCTGCCGCGTTCAGCAGACAGGGCAGCAGGCCGAGCCATCGGCCCAACTTCAGACTGCAACATATTCCACGCCCCCGCCACGTCACTATGAGCATTCAACCCACAACCCTGACACTGGAACTCGTCGCCATCCCGAACGACGTCGTCGCTCCCACACTCGGGACACTCACTACTTGAATCGTATTCATCAGTCTCCATCACCGTGATACCGACAGCACCGAGTGTGAGTGTGATTCGGGCAACAAGTTGCCGATGTGACCAGAACGCGTGGGTCTTCTCGTTCACGGTAGCCGACCAGTGCGTCTCTAGTACGCCGGTCAAATCACCGACGTACACTGTGCCAACGTTCCGTTCAAGCAGCCACTCAGCGGCGTGTTTGACCGCGGCATCGCGGCTATGATCACGCTGTCGTGACCGCTCGTCGTACACGCGTTGAATCTGGTTGCTGGTGTACTGGTCGTCCGGGAGTTCCGATTGGAGTGTTGCGATTCGCTCGGACTGTTGCTGGAACCGGTCAAATTCCGGGCGAGCGTGGTAGACGGCGGTGTCGCCATCTTCAGTGACGACCGCCAGCGTGTTGTTTGCGCCGACGTCGATAGCTGCTGAGTGGGTCGTGTTCTCGGAATCGAGTGTATGAGTGAATGCAGCCTGCCGCTGTTCACGGAGATCGTCTGACTGAATGCGGACAGGGTGCTGGACACGAAGCCTCTCAGCGTGCTCATCGTAGATGAGTTCCAATCGACTGTCGTCGCCACGCCAGTGTGGATTACCACGCACTTCGAGCGTTACGCGCTCGTTGTGCTTGAAGTCGTACCGATCTTCGAGGACATCACCGACGCCGAATTCGAGTGTACTCGTTTTCTCATTCCAGTCGAACGTGTAGAGATCGTTCCGAACGAGGCCGTGCAAGTCGTAGCCCTCGTTACGATTGCCCCAATACCCGGGTGGTGACGGTTGCTCCGTCATAGCGTGATTCGATCCATCTCGATATTGAGAAAGTAACTCGAAGTGGCTGCGCCAGGCTTCGCTGTTTTTCCGGGCGATTTGCTGGCAGGTCGCTTTGCCAAGGATTGGGGCGTACTCTTCGTAGAGGTCGGTGTACTCGGCGTCCCACACGTCACTGTTTTCGTCGAAGTATTGTTGACGGCGACGGTAGGTGATTTGGTTCCAAAGTGGGGCGTGTGCGGCCAGCCAGTCGAACAGGCACTCCCGATACCGGTCACTGACCGGCTCGGCAGTGTACGTGTTCGTTCGTTGTGGCTGGTCGCTCACACGTCAAGATACAGTATATATTAATATAAACATATGGATTGCAAGGAGGCTCTGTCTGGTGGTTTATTGAATGTCGCGTCGGATTCATTCCCGCGCTGAAGCGCGAGGCTTTCTCCTCGATTATCCGTAAACTCACTGTCGGGGCTTCCAAACAGGTTCACCGCTCTCGCAGAGTTCGGGACGGAGTTCGAGGTCGAATATACTGTTCTGAGTGCTGCTGACGATGGGATCGACAACGTCGAAGTACTTCGAGATCGAGTCCTCGCGAATGTGCGAGCACTTTCGGACGATCAGGAAGACACCGTCGATGAAGCGATTGACCGACTGGTCGCAAAGCAGATTCTCGAGCGCGATGGAGATACAGTTCGACGCCGCTGAGTAGGTACATCTGTTGTAAGCTAACCCACGGCTAAAGCCGTGGGCTTTCAGCGTGGACTCCCGCTCTGGCCGACTCGTCGGCAGGAGGGTCATACTCTCCATTCGCGTTCAGCGTCCCGCTGTTCAAGCGCACGCCTACGGGTGCGCCTCCACCGGAGCCAGTTTGGTTCCGGCGGAGATACCGCAAACCGATATTCTTCGCCGCATTGTAATCAGCGTGGTTCTCGTAGCCGCATTTCAAGCACTCGAAGGCCTCACTATCGCGGTTATCCGGATGCGTGAACCCACAGTGTGAACACCGCCGCGACGTGTTCTCCGGGTCAACCTGTTCCACGTCGATACCGTACTCGGCGGCCTTGTACTCGACGTACTCGTAGAGGCGGTTAAACGCCCACTTGTGGCCCCACGATGCACCAGTGCGTTCCCGAATGTCGGTCAGGTCTTCAAACGCTATCACCGAACACTCGTTCTCGCGGGCTTCAGCCACCAACTCGTTCGAGATACGGTGGAGTGTCAGTTTGAACCGACCGTCTTCTTTGCGACCGACAGCCTGCATATTCTTGTGTGCCCACCGCGTGCCGTGTTCCTGCAAGTCACCACGCCGGTTCTCGTACTCACGTCGCCAGTGGTCAAATTCGTCACCAGTCCAGAACGTGCCCGTCGAGGTAACGGCCAGATTGTTCACGCCGAGGTCCACCCCGAGAACCGTTCCGTTCTCGGTGGCATCCTGTGCCGACGTGTCAGACTCCACTACCGTCTTTGTGTGGATGTGAAGCATCCAGTTGCCGTTGCTGTAGTGTAGTTCCGCCCCCGTGGTTTCGTATTCGTCCGAGAAAAGGTATTCCGCATGGGGCGTGTCTCGCTTTTCGTCAGGGAGCACGTAGTCGGCTTCGATGCGACCATCAACCGTTGCTAACGACACGTACTCGTCGTGGAAGGTGGCGGTGCGGTGGTCGTAGACGAGGTGGGGGCTGGTGAAGTGGGGCATCGACGCTTTCTTGCCCTGTTTCCACTTTTCCACCACGCTTTTGCAGGCGTCGGCGGCCTTGTTTCGGGCAGCTTGGACGTGGTTGCTGTGTAGACGAGTTTCCGCACGCACGTCGTCGTAGGTGTCGTCGTTGAGCGTGGTCTTGCTTGTGGTGACGTATTCGCCGTCGAACGCGTGGCGCGTTACGTAGTTAGCGGCCCACAAAAACTCGTCTATGGTCTCTTCGAGGAGTGCGGCGTCGTCACTATCCACGTCGAGTTTCACGGGGACAGTCCGCCGCTTCTCCATACATCATATGTGTGCTTGATGGTTCAAAAACATTAGGGAGTCGGCCCTGTCGTCATCGGTGGGTTGTCGCACAGACCGGACGCGCTTCCTCCCACCCGTGAACGGGTGGGTTTCCGCGCTGTATCCGCTATGAGTACGGAATATTCGCACCCTGTCACAGGACTGGCGGATCAGAGTACGGCCTCAGATAATTCCACTGACTACGACCAGGCCAATGAGAACCAGTAGGGTCACAACCACACTCCCGCCAGCCAGCAGTTTGTTCTCCATCGCCTTCTTGTGGAGAGGCATCTCGGCATACTCCTCTCGGAACGCCTCGAGGTTACCCTCGTCGTAGAAGTACTTCGTTTTTAGCGCGAACCGCTCGGTGGCTGCACAGCCTGTACAGACCGGCTCGTCTTCCAGCCGCTCCGTTTTGATGTGGCTGTCGCAGGCGATTGCCCCACAGTTCGGACAATAGGTGTAGGTCTCGCTGACGCCGCTTGTTTCGCAGTGGACGCACCGGTGGATCCCGTCCTCAAGCGTGACACGTGAGGGGCCAGCGGCATAGTACTCGTACGGATACGAATACTCCTGGATTTCCGTCGTCTGCTGAACCTCGGGCAGATACACCGGCTCAATCGATTGCACCGAAATATCCGAGAGATTCGGCTCACACGTTTTGTTGTAGGTGACGTTGTTGTCGCCGGTGTAGGTCACCGTCGTCGTGTGGTAGTCCTGTAATCGATCGACAGCCCACTCCTTGTACTCGGTCTGGGTCTGGCCGTACCGGCGCTCGTTGACCTTGTCGAACACCTCAGCGAACCGCTCGCTATCGAGGTCAACCGTTGCGTGCAAGTTCCCACTAACTAGCGTCGCGACATCGTCATCAGCTACCGTCGGATGGCCCCGTTCGGCGTGGGCAACGAACTGTGTCCGGTCATTGATGCGGTGGATGACGCCAACCGAGGTCTCGAAGACGGCATTAGTGTCAGCGGTGATTGCAACTACTGGGCGAAACGTCACCTGCGAGTGCGACGTTGGGAGGCTAGCAGCCTCGATATTCTCGATGTCGCGAAATGCCTCTAGGACGGGCGCTTCGACGTCCGCCGCTGGGTCGTACGGACGAAGCGTCTCGTCACAGAGGATTTCGATCCGTCCGTTATAGAGATCGAGACCGATCTCGTCGGCGATCTCACGGAGAGCATCACCGTCAAGCAACTCAATAGGATAGGGATCATCGTTCTGTTGGAGTCGTTCCGCGTACTCCTTGGCCGGGTTCGTAAATCGACCAGTGGTGGCGACCATTCCGCGCTTTGGGCCGTCAAAGTCGAATGTCGCGACTGCCGAGTGGAGCTTCTGGACCACAGGTCGCCCGACCGTCCCCGTGTGCTTGCATTCAACGATGACTGCTCGTCGCGTCCCGTCGACGACTTCCTCCATGATGACGTCTCGGCCTTCGTCGGCCGTTCGCTCGGCTTGACGAACGTTCTCGTACCCGAGATTTCGAAACACATCCTCCATCACGTCCTCAAACTCGAACCCCGAGAGATCGTCCAGTACAGTCATCCGAATATATCTGGAACGTATCTTGCTAGAACCAAATACATTGCCGACGAGCGGTATCGAAGTGCTAGCAGTAAGCGAGATAATAAGGATGAGAAGTAGCGGGTGGTTTAACCAACACTTGGAGGTTAGCACCACCCAACGTTGGTTAAGATGAGCAGAATCTGTTTTTCAGGCTCCTGAGTGGGTACGGGGCAGCCAGAGAGCCCCGCACAGAACCCATATACGGCTGAGAGGCTATGAATTGGTAATGGACGATTCGCCTACGGCACAGACGCACTCTCGCATCTACACGGCGCCGCGAACAGATGTCTCGCAGAACCAGGGCAAGTTCCGGATCCACTTCAACTTCCCCGGCCGAGCAGTCCCCAACCACGATGATCACGGCTACGGGCCACTCGCGACGGTCGTCGAGTCGTTCATGGATCCGGGAACGCTGATCCGGATGCACCAGCATCGCAACGAAGAGATCATTTCGTGGGTGCCCGACGGTGTGATGCGCCACGACGACCGACAGGGCAATGAACTCCTGACGGACGCCGAGAATCTGATGGTGATGAGCGCCGGCAGCGGCTTCTGGCACGCCGAAGAGACACTTGCGGACGACCCGCCGCTACGAATGCTCCAGATCTTCGTCCGCCCGCACAGCCTCGATCTCGAGCCGGGTATCCAGCACGAACCGATTCCCGATCCCGCTGTGAACGAGTGGCGACATCTGTTCGGGCCCGAAGGGACCGACGCCCCACTATCCGTCCGCAACGACGTCCATTTCTACGACTGCCACCTCAACGCTGGCGCCACGGTCACGCTTCCGTCCCGTTCGGGCTGGCACACTTATCTGTACGTCTTCGAAGGTGCCATCGAGGTCGGCGAGGAGCCGGTCGGATACACCGAGAGTGCACTCGTAACTGGCGACAGCGACGTAACCGTCGCCGCAGCCGAGGACTCGATCGTTGTCGCGTTTGCTATTAATCCCGACGCTCCGATCACGCGCCAGGGCACGATCGGTCGTTGAGACGCCAGCGAGCGTGACGTCGCCATCTATTTATATATCGTTGCACAAAATCAAATAGTGTCTGAAATGGCAAAACAGGATATAACGGTCTGCATCGATGCGTACCCCGACCCAGATACCGATGTCTTTCGTATCGGCGCCGCGGACGACATCCTCCGGTTGCTCGCCGACGCTCACGACACTGAGTTTACGATCCCCGAACTCGTCGACGCCACGGGTGTCACCCGCTCGACGGTCTGGCGGGCTGTCGACCTCCTCGATAGTATTGGTGCCATCCGAATTCGGGAGACACCACAACGAAACTATATCGCGATCAACCCAGAGCGACTCCAGAAGGACGATCCGATTCTCGCCATTCCGCAGTCGGAGTTCCACGCTCCGATTCGGGCATTCGTTGACCGCGTGCAAGCCACGATCACCGACACTGATGACGTCGACAGCTTACTCGGTATCGTAGTCTTTGGGAGCGTTGCTCGAGGCGAGGCTGACCGCCAGAGCGACATCGATTGTTTCGTCGTTGTCGATGGCAACCGGACGACAGCCCGTCGGCGAATTACCGACGTCGTTGCTGATCTCCAGTCCGACCGGTTCGGCGGTGACCGATTCGCGTTCGATCCGTATATTGAGTCTGCCGAGAGTGCCCGGAGAGCCGGGTCAAAGCTCCGCGAAATATTCGCCGAAGGCATTACGGTGTACGGCAGCGATCACCTCGACTCGCTCCGAAAGGAGGTGATCGCTGATGAGTAGTTCGCAAATCGAGCAGCTCATCGACAACGTGCAAGCCGCGTTCGATCGCCGCCCAACAGATATTGAAGCCGGGCTCGATGTGGAGGACGCAGCTCTCCTCCAGTTGCGAAAGCCTGTCGCTTGCTCGCCGGCGCAGAGGCACTCCAAAATGCCAATTACTACACGCTCGTGATCGAAGCGTCGTTCGTCGCCATCAAACGAACCGTGGAATTTCGGCTCCTCGAACGCGGCACGATGCAGCCGGACGATCTCCCCGGCACGCATCCTGGTGTTTACCGAGAGGCGGCGGCCGGTATTTTTGGAGAAGCGATGGCTGCAGACCTCGCTGATCTCTGGCGCGATCACCGAGCAAAGACGTACTATCAGGACGGACTCGCCTCAGCGGCACGTGCGGAAGCGATGTACGAACTCGCCACCGAGATCCATACATACGTCACTGGCCGGTCTCGACAGGGGCACGAGTGTATCTGCGGGGAGACACCATAGCGAATTCAACTCCGCTAGTCGAAGGAACTGATCAACTCGGATTGTTCAACGCACAAGCCAATAGTTTACTATTCGCACTCTTCAGCCCGTGACGAGTCGCTATCTAATTAACCAACAAATCTATACCAATACGCGCTTTGTTGGTTAATACGGGAGAGAGCACTGATGTCCTACGAGCCACCGATGCCGCCGGCGGAACTCCCAACAGATATCGTCAACACACTCAACGAGTACTCCCCAGATCGGCTCCAGCACATCGCACGCTATGCCGGGGAGCTAGCGGAACACAAAGCTCGCGAGGCACGACTTGAGGCGAAATCGGATGACGACGAAATTGACGAGCGGCCGGATGATCTTCCGGACGACGTCCCGTCGAAGGCAACAATCACGATCAAGGAGATCAACGATAACCGCTACTACTACTGGCAATGGAGGGAAGGCGAAACGGTGACATCTAAATATAAAGGTCCAGTCAATCCGGACGAATAACCCCGGACATTCATCAGTGATGACAGTCGCTAATGGTCGGCGAAAGGCCGAACCATGCCTGTCGAGGTCGAGTGCGATTTCTGTGGTGACACAGTTTCGAGACCGCCGTCAGTAGTAGAGCGCGCGGACCACCATTTCTGCGATAAATCGTGTTACGGAAAGTGGCAGTCTGAACAAAAGGACAGCAGAATCGTCCTCCAATGCGACTACTGTGGGACGAAGTTCAAACGATACGAGAGATCACTCAAGGACGATCAAACGAACCATTTCTGTAGCTACGAGTGCAAGGGAAAGTGGCACATCGACAACCGACCTGAGACAGAATGCACGTACTGTGGCGAGAAAATCACGCGAATTCAATCTGATATCGAATCATCTGAGCGCCACTTCTGTAGTCGAGAGTGCAAGTGGGACTGGCAGCAAGAGAAAGCTACCTACGACTGGAAATCGACGCCGAACTATGGACCGTTGTGGAAAGAGCGGCGTGAACAGGTCTTAGAACGAGATGATCGAACCTGCCAGGGGTGTGGCCGTAGCGAAGACGATCTCGGATATACGCCACGAGTGCATCATATTCGGCCATTCTCTGAGTTCGACGAGGATGAGGTCGAAACAGCTCACGACCCATCGAACCTTGTCTCGCTCTGTGAGCCTTGCCACACCCAGTGGGAGGGTATCCCGCTCCGTCCGAAGCTAATCTGATGGCCACCCCGTGTGCGAAATGACTCTGCTGGAGGTGTCAAGAACACACCCCGTGTGCAAAGTGAATTCGTCGACGATGTTGAGTCAGGACTCCCCGTGTGCGAGATGATTTCGTCCTTCTCCGAGGACCCCGTGTGAGAGATGAATTGATTGACGAGTCGAATGAGAGGACACCCCGTGTGCGAAATGATATCCTGCATACTGTTGTCAGACAAACCTAGTTATTCTAATAATATGCCACAGGAGGGGCAGCCACACCCCGTGTGCGAAATGAATTCGGTACCAGATCCAGTGCCTCCCTGCGTCAGTTTCCGTCGAAGAAATCGTCAATCTGTGCATTGACAACAGACTTGATAAGTTCTGCCTCCTGCTCGGCATCTTTAAGTCGGATATCAGTCTGGAGGGTTTCAGCTACCACTTCCGGATCGTCGATAAACGTGTACTCTTTATGGACGCCACTTCCGTAGCCCCTCCCGCGCTTCTCAGATGTCACGAAGTTGTAGGTCTCGGCCTCACTCATATACCGTAAGTAGGAATCACGCGACTTTTCATCAGCATCTAAGTGGTCAGTGAGGTACTGATACACTCGGTATGCGACAGTACTAGGAACGGCGTTCAAATTGCGCTGTGAATAAACAGGGACAACCGCGGTGGCATAGAGCGAGAGCTTCTTTTGTGTCGATAGGCCCTGCATCTGGGTCAGCGTCCGATCCCGTTCGGCTTCTTTCTGAGCGTCTCGAACGTGCGCTTCGCAAACTGTATCTTCACCCTCGCGATCTGCGATCTCGCCCGCCTTTCGGAACAAGTCGATTGCCTTGCGGGCGTCACCATGATCTTGCGCAGCAAACGCCGAACTGAGTGGAATGATGCCGTCCTCAAGGACGTCGTCTTGGTACGCGTCACGGCGCCGTTCGAGAATTGCCTGCAGCTGATTCGCATCGTAGTCAGGGAAGACGATGTCTTGAGGGTTAAAGGAACTCTCTGCCCGGCCGTCGAGATCCTCCATAAATCGAGGGTCGTTTGTGAGCGCAGCGACAGACACGTGACCCTCAATATGACCGAGCTGCGAGGCTCGCGATAGCTGGTAGAGAAGTTTCGAATACGCTGGCTCATCGTTCGGGTCCCGTTGTCGACCCACCAGAAGATCGATCTCATCCAAGATGATGATGACCGAGTCAAAGTTATTGCTCAAAATCTCGTAAAATCGAGTGAGTTTCTGGTCAGTCGAGATCCCGCTCGCAGGGATGCCGACATCGACATCGGCCTCGTCAGCTGCGTTTTTCGCGAGCCGATAGACAGCCCGGTCGTGGGATTTGATTGTTTGACAGTTGATTTTGATGACACCGAACTGATCTCCTTGCGAGTTCGCAAGTTCGAGAACCTGCTGGCAGACCGCATTGATGATAAGCGACTTTCCAGTCCCTGACGGACCGTACAGGAGCATATTAGGTGGGCGATTCCCCTGCAGTGCCGGCCGTAGGTAGGTGATGATGTCTTCCAGTTGTTCATCACGACCCACAATCCGGTCCTCGTCGATGACAGCATCTGGGTCAAGGAGACCCTTATCTCGAAACACGGAGTTCTGAACACCTTCTTGAAGACGGCCTTTGATGGATTGTGAAAGGGATCGTTGATCGTCGCCGTCGGCCATATCTACGCAGTTAGGTCGAAACCATAAATAAATATGGGGAACCGTGTACGAGGTTAAATTAGGCGAATTCTGTCGGTAGAAGGTGTTTAGAGAGGGGGGATCAGACGAAACCCGTAACCGTGGGCGAAATCAATTAGTCGTAATAGCCCCCCGTGTGCGATATGAATTCCGGAGAGCTCATTGAGCAGTCGCCGATGCCGAGACGCGTCAGAAGAACTCGGTGGAAGCACCCCCCGTGTGCAAGATGAAATATCAGATCTGGTCTCGATCCGGATAGCACCGGAATATCTCTCGGCGAGCCCCAGAAAGATAGGATCTTGTCGGTAAGTCACCCCCACACCCCGTGTGCGATATGAATTTGACGAGAGGGTAGGTAGGGACGAACCATTCAAGGAACTCGGGATTCAGCCAGAGAAACCATGAGAAGACGTAGAACCAACGATAACGTCTATCCCATAGGGGAGTAAAACCACGGATAAGTTTAGTCGTGTCACGAAACACACTGTTTCGTTTTGATAGACTCTAGTGCTAGTGCGGCTTTGGTTGACAGAGTGGCTATATAAAGGTTTCCCTGAAACATAGCTTATCCTGATATTGTTGTCTTTGAGTCTTCTCCTCCGTGAAATCATGGATAACTGGTGTCCTGTGGTCTCTTCTCCCGATCACCCCCTCCCGTCGTCTTCTTGATTTCATATCGCACACGGGGTGTGGGGGTTCGACCTCGTTTGCATCCTAGTTAACCAACAACCGCCCGTATTGACGCCGGCGTGTTGGTTAACCATCCTCCGTGTTCGCGAATGCCGTCAACTTCGGCACCTGCGTCTCCGCGAGTTCTCGACGGATTTTCGAGCGATCCCAGCCCAACGGCGACAGCACACTCTCGACAGCTCTGACGAGTTGTGTCTCGTAGTACGACGCATCGTACGACTCGATCTCTTCGTGAGCCAACGCAACTCGCTCTTGCGAGCTCTTCTCGTCGTCGACGACCACGTACTCGATGTCCTGTCCTGGGTGGACAGTAAGGTCTTGGTCCCGGGCCCGCTTCAGTGCCGCCACATTCTGGGTATTCTGTGAGTAGCCTTCCATCGGCTTGGAGACACGGTTCCGCTCGACAAGCCGCTCCACTGCTACGTTGCCCGTCTGCAGTTCGTCGATTGTTCGTTCGAGACGTCCGAGCACCGCGTCCGGTGACCGCGTGGCATCGAGCCGTTCGAGATAATCCCGCTGGACGTCCTCAATGAACGGTGGGGTTGAACGCTGTCGGGCTTCGATGCCCCTGATCTTGAAGTCGTCCTCGCCGGCGACCTTCCCGAAGTATTTCGTCAGCGCGCCGGCGTCGCTCTCGCGCTGTGGCACGAACGCCACCCAGTCGTAGTGGGCTTCGTGTTCGAGCCGAATCTCGACGCGGTCGGTTATCTCCGTCGCGAGCGTCTGGAGGTCCTCGCGGTCATCATCGTCGACCTCAGGGTCCGGGGTCACCCAGATAGAATCGACGATCCCGTGAACGACGCGCCAGCCGCCAGCTTCCAGCCGCTGTTTCGCCGTCAGCAGAATCTCGCGAGCGAATGCGTTGATTGCCTCGTGGCACTCGATGCGGCCAAACTTCGCGTTGCTGAATCCCTGATACCCGAAACTGGCGACGAGGATCCACTTCAGCGCTCCCGACCGTCCCTCGAGTTCCGCTAGTCGTTCCTCGTCAGGGTTGTCCCGCTGTTTCTCGCGACGGATGGCCGCCTTGATCTCGTCGCGAGCGTCGATGATCGGCTGCAGCACGTCGACAAGGTAGCCCCGGTCGTCGCAGATCGAGTATCCGAGGCCGGGGACGTCGTCGCGGTCGCTGTGACAGTCACACCGGATAACGTCCGGCGAGACGTTCCGGGTACAGATGATATTCGGGTACAACGAGGAGAAGTCGAGTTCGTGGACGTTCTCATGGAGGCCGACCTCGGGGGCAAAGATGAACCCGCCGCGGTCGGCGTCGTGGAGTGTTCCCATCGGCTTGTAGAACTCGTGGCGCCAGGAGTGCCACGGGACGAGGACGCCACGGTTGTGAGCCTCGCAGATCTGGATCGCCGTGAGCACGTTCCCGATCGACGCCCACGCGAGCTCCTGGACGGGCTTTTTCGAGCGCGACACGAGGTCGAGGACACCGTCGAGATTCGTCTCCCCGTAGAAGAACGTGTTCGACTCGTCGATGATTGCCCGCCCGGGGACGTTGTACCGCGCCGGTGAGTGACCGACGCGGCCGTAGCTCGAGTACGTCGACCGACTCGCGAGCTGCTGGTAGTCGACGTCCGGCCACCGACTCAGCGAGAAGTCGTCGACGCCGGCGTCCGTCGCCATCTCGTACAGGGTCGGGACGATCTCGCTCGTCGAGCAGACGAGGACGTCCGGATCGTGTGCGTCGAGCGCCCCCTGGACGGCGGTCAGGATATCCGTCGGCGAGCCGGTGACGGTGTCGCCGGCGACGGACAGCTCCCCATAGACGTCGTTGCTCGTTTCGGTCACCGGAACGCTGAGCCGGAGTATCGACAGTTCGATCGCCGGCGTCGGATCGGCGCCGGTCTCCAGACAGTACCGGAACTCTCGCGAGAAGTCGACGTTGAAACAGGCGAGATCCCCGACTGGATACTCCGACAGCTGGCGAGCTTGCCGGGCGAGTGGGGTGACGCGGTCGATGTGGGCGACGTCGACCGCGAGAACGGTCTCCTCGTCTCGTCGAAACCCGGGCCGTTGCGTAACCATCTCGGTCGCGACGATGTCCGGGTGCTGGTCGTACACTGACTGGAGTGTCGTGAGGTCGAGGTCGGTCTCTGGGTCGCGAGTGGCGACGTAGAAGCGTGGGGTGTAGTCATCGCGCTCGATCGCGACGGCCCCGTCGACGGTTGCTTCCCACTCTAGGACGCGGCCGTCTTTGAGGAAATCGATGGTGAACGGCATCTGTGAATTGTTGAGCCTCCTTCAAACTCAACGATCCAGTAGTGGATAGGTAGCGGCGTGTTGTTTCCGTAGTTCGGAGAACGACTTTGGTTGCACCGCTATCGGGATATATCTCCCCATACGTCTGTCTGAAACCATTTCCGGGATGACTTCCGGAATCTATCTTTAACCAACAGTTGTGGAGAGTCCAGCGAATTTGTTGGTTAAACATCGTGATGTTGGAAGACCCTCTCTACTAATATATTTATTGTCAATAATTGTGTGCAAGATAGAGAGCGCATATAATGCAAGCAGTTCGATATCACTCTCTCGGAGTCGCACCATCGGGTTTCGGTGGCATCACCCTGTTGTCCGGGAGGTGGACGTCTCTCCAGCAGTTTAAATTATAATTAAATTGAAAGTTTATCTATGCGTGTCTCTCCCTGGATGCAATCGACGTCGTCAACGACATCGATCTCGTGGGCGTCCGTCCGCGTGAATACGACGGCTGCAGTGTTCTCATCGACCTCGATTCGTCGTCGCTGTCCGGTTCCTCGTGGACTGGCACATGAAGTCATATTCGGACGGTCGGTACAAGCGCTATTAGGTGGACGGCGCGGGTGTCACAATGAATGGGAGATATCGATATCTTCGGGAGTTTAGACTCTATATGTTGGCGATAGGCCAATGTCCGAAAGCGTCCGCAGTGGTCGATTTTGATTTTGGGCTCGGTATATCTGCGTCGTAATGGTGTACAATTTTTATATCCCACACAACATCTTCTGTCTATGTCAGACGAACTTGGTCCCAAGTCAGTACTGCCAGATATGATTCACGAGACATTGAGTGAGGAATTTCCCGAACTGTTTGGATCAGATCCATATCGGTGTGCTATCTGTGGCGAATACATCCATTCAGAAGTAACCAATCCCGAAGACATTGATCTAGAAAATCCTGAAACGCTGGTCATGGCGGTAGAGCTACCGCCAGAGACGGTCGAATTGATGGAAAACTCCGGCGAAATAGACGTTGCAGAAGACACCGAGTCTATTCGCCTCCAGTTCTGCAAACACCACCTGACAGCGTTGGAAGATTGGTACGGTAAGCCCGGATCCGTTGTCTTCTCATCGTTCGACGCCCAGTATGTAGTTCAGAAATCATCAGATCGGCCCTCCAAACGGAACAAATGGGGACAGAATCGACTCAGAGTCGCGCGAGAGACTGTGCGAGGACGAGAACTCATGTCCCAAACTGAACTCCTCAAGGAGAAAGAGCTGCTACAGGCGACACTCCTCGTTGCTGCCGTTGATCAATATGGTTTTGACTACGGGCCTGTAGAAAGAGCGAAGAGTTCGTTGTTCAGCGAATTTCGCGATCGAGGTTTTCAGGTCTCCTCACCGGAGCACGGCTTTCTTGACGTCGAACTAAACCTCCCGGAATTGTCTCAGCGCGTTTTGGGTTCGGTATTTCTGCTTCCTTCAGACGACGATCGGTATGAAGACACCCCGCTATCAAAATACGAAGCTGGTCCTGAACGATCTGTCTCGAATACTCGATACTATTCGATCCATCGCGACAATTACTACGAATCGGCCTACAACGAGTTTGAGAATGTTATCTATGTCGGATTCTACAAACTCTCGGAGAGGAACTCTTGGA
This sequence comes from Halapricum desulfuricans, assembly GCF_017094465.1. NCBI lineage: Archaea > Methanobacteriati > Methanobacteriota > Halobacteria > Halobacteriales > Haloarculaceae > Halapricum > Halapricum desulfuricans. Next base: position 138,013 of record NZ_CP064792.1, on the reverse strand, counting down.
TCTGGTATCCTTTCAAGGAGGATTATTCCGACGAATTCGGATCCGATGATCGTCAATATTTGACTGTTGAGGACCCAACTGACAGTTCTCCACTTCTTGATCTCGATGACTTTGGCGCTGACCTACTGGACGTTACTGAATACGAGAATCGTGTCGAAGAGAACTGGGAGAGTATTCAGCAGAATCGGCCAGCTACGGGACGTGCTCGGGACTACATCCGCAAGTACTTGGAGTAGACCTTGACTTGTCTGGACTGACTACCAAATTCGGCGGCTTTCAAAGGCGTAAACTCTTTCCGACGTAGGAAGCACCGACGTCGAGAATCAGAAACAGGACTGGTTGTCGAATGCCACTTCGGGTTCCTGATAACCTCTAAGGGACTAACGTCGTAGGTATCCTATCGGCCCTCCGTAACTGCCTGCTCCATACCGACAATCTTCGAGCCCAGTTGAACGCAGGTCGCGGTCCTCGGCGTTGCTTTATCCACCCTCTATATCTTGCAGTACTTTCCACAACTACAATCATTCCAACATTTTCTTCGGGCATGTCTCACTTTCAGGCGACGGGATCCAGCGATTTCATCGAGAAGTCTGATTTCGAGCAGTATCGCTCAGCTACATCCATGAGGGCTCTCGTCCGACGGATATCGGCCACATTATGCCGTACAACCGGTTCAAAATCGCCATGTTCCCACGAATCGACGGCCTCGCCACTATCATTGAATGGATCAAGATCACTCAAGTCCTTGCCAATTAGCTCCTCGTAAACTGCCGTAAGAGATGTCTCAGTTGTATTGAATCTCGATTCGAAAACGTCTATGAGATCGATGTATGGTAGTCCATGGAAGGGCCATTCGAGATCGTGAGCATTGAGCCGCGTCCGGACGAACGGAAGATCGAAGCCCCCCTTCCACGTTTCGCCGTTGTAGGCGACCAACTTGATCTCTTGAGTTGTGAGATTCGATTCGACAAACTCAGTCATTGCTTGCAAGAGTGCTGCTTCGTTCTCATGTATTGAGAGAACAACGGGTGGGCTCATCTCATCGTGAATCCGGTCCTTGAGAGTCCTGGGGTCTCTACGGTCGTCGATATTCAGAAACACTCGTGAGCTGATTTCGGCGTCGAATCCGATGACTGTCACTTGGTCAGTCGTCTGGAATCCGGTCGTCTCAATATCGAAAGCAACCGTCTCTAGGTTTGTCATCAAGTCTCACACTCCCTAGTTTCGCCTCCAGATTCTAGTAAGTCATCGTGTTCTAATGCCTGTTCTATATTCTCCAGTCGCTCTTCGTGGTCGTCGAGGCGCCCCTCCTGTTCGAGATCGATGCTGAACAGCGCCGGCAGCAGGGGATTCTGGTGGTTCAACAGCCCGCTCGCGTCGGCGTGCTCGCGGGCGTACTCGAACAGCCGATCGAAGCGCGGCTGGTCGCGACGCCGCAGTGCCCGGCGGAACTCCGCCCAGCGCTCTTCGATGGCCCGCAGTGCATCACGGTACGTCGGGTTCGTTCGTCCCATTGCTATCGGCCTCCTGTACCGCACGCCGTCCACGCATCGAGCAAGGGGTCCGCAGTGGTCGCCACCGTCTCACCGTCAGCTGTGACGCCTGTCCCGACACCCTCCGGAGTCGGCGTCGACGGCGTCGGCGTTGTCGGTTCCACGCCGACCTGCGTGGCGCGTGCCGCGAGCAGCTGCCGCCAGTACGCGAACGTCGTCTGGTAGTACTCGCCGTCGTCGACGGGATAGACGAGCGTCTCGAAGTCTTCGCCGACGACCCGTGGCCCCATCCGGGTCTGCTCGCACTCCAGGTGGTGGTCGGCAGCCGTCGCTATTGGTTCGGTGAATTCGTTTCGTTCGTTTCGCGTAACGAGCACCGGGATGTCGTACCCCTTGGCGTAGGTCGCCAACCGGGCGAGAGTTCGAGCCTGAAGGGTTTTCGCGTGAGTCTCGCCGAGGGTATCGTCGGCGCGGTACTGGGCGTCGACGGCCGGCGCGACGATGAGGGCGGGTGTGTGGGGCGACGTGTCCTCGTCGCGATCTGGTGCCCGTCGACGGGCCGCCCCGGAGTCGGTGGTGGACATCTGGATCGACTTGTTCACTGCCGTCGGGAGATCACAGACGGCGCCGTAGTGCTGGTAGGCGGTAAATCCGCGGGCGACGTGGATTCGGTTGAGCAACCGTTGGCTGGGCGCGATCTGAGCGAGTGTCGTCGTCGTCGCGTGGCCGTTTGCGTCGACCCAGAAGGCGGGCCCGTCGTGTAGGAGGAGATGGTCGAGCACGAGCGACTGCAGGATCGGGACGCCGCGGCCTCCCTCGACGTCGAGCAGCGTGATGCCGTCGCCGAGTGACGGCAACAACATCTCGTCCGTAGCCGGATCGGCCTGGTCAGCAAGGGACCGATTGCGGTCAGCGCCCCGTGTTGGCTGGTCCACCGCCAATCGGTTCGACGTTGAGTGTTCTTCCATATCCGACTAGAGGTCCACATTCCCGATAAGCCGCGGCGTGTCGCGTCCGCGTTTCAGGGAACTCGACTTGATCCCCTCCAATCCCGGTACAGTCCCGAGTAGTCTCCGTTTGGATCCTGTTTCCGAGAATAGTTCCTGAATCCAGTGTTCTCCGTGTTAACCAACATCCGCCCGTATTGACCGCGGCGTGTTGGTTAATCTCTTTCCTCCCAGCGTCGACGAAGACGAGTACCGCGAAAACAAGGACGAGGAAAACAGCTCGGAAGGCCTCAATAAAAATCAAGGATAGGAGGACGGCGAAAGACAAGAAAAGCAGCCTTCACTAAACGAGATATAGGTGTCACACGATCTCTTTCCACGTTGAATATCCAGAGCGGCTCGGCAACGCGAAAATCTGTACAGAAGCAGGTAAGGGTGCTTTCTGACTTGGCGGAAGATAGGCTGCTAAAAGCACCGGTCAACCGAGATCATTCTCGCCGTGTTTCGTTACGAGAATTGAGAGAGGCCTTCCGAGAAGTACAGGATAACCCGTAGCCGAGTATCTTCGTTCCCTCTCCTTGTCTATTACCGGGAGTAGAAACCCGGTTCGACTGTTTTCTTCTAATCCGTGTCTTGCCCCTTGGACTCAGCACCACTCGTGAGATAAGAGGTATCATCAGCGAACTCGTCCTTGACGAGGAGAATCCGGATACCCAGTATCGCCTCGATCTTCTTCTGGTTATCATACATATGATTAGAATCTACTGTAACAACCTTGTCCAGGAGGCCTCGGTCCTTCATGAATGCCGCATCGCATAGAATAAGACGATCTCGATACCCGACAAAATCTAACTGTCTTTTCTCCATCTCCCAGTCTCCATCCTGCTCCGGAGCCATCTTGACCCGTCTCTTCAGACGGTTCTTCTTATTTCTCGCCTGGGTCTGAATCGTGTCACAAAGAGCGTCCATCGCTTGGCGAGCAACCTTGGAGGTCAGATCTTGATCGCCTATCTCCTCAGATAAGAAATCCTCAAGATTGGGTCGAATGTACTCGTCGATCAAGCTTTGAGGGAAGACATTCTCCTTGATTCGAGCTTCAGTAATGAACAGGTCCACGAGAGTGTCTAGGTCAAGCTCGTCATCATCATAGGAACGGAGCTTGATGTCTAGATTGCCCTGAGCTGCTCGAACGGTCGAGAATTTATCACCGAATCGGCCCTCCTCCGTTTCCCAATCGATGTCCGCCGTCTCCACAGAGTTTGAGTCGGTCCTGTTGCAGTATTCGTAGACCGCGGTTTGGCAGGTATAGAGAGTATTGTCTGTGTCGAACAGCCTTTCTGATTCAGTTCGCCACAGGTCGTGGAGGAAAGTAATTCCAACAATTGGGCCGGTGTCAAGGAAGTACCTAGCCATCTCTATTAGATTTTCACGTCAAACTCTAAGTGAGGAGCAACGAATGCTTCCGCTGCTTTGATCGCTGCTTCACTTTCTCGAGCATTTCTCCGGGCCTTCTGCTTTTCCTGCTCAAGTAGAAATGATCGAAGTTCCTCTTTTGTTCCTTCTATACTATCGACACCCAGCTCTTCGGCGACCTCACTATGCGATAATCCACTGTTCTCCCGACATGCCAATTCTAAGCAGAATAGCCTCCAGAAGGTTTCAGAGATTCGATGTGCTTCATCGGGATCGTAGTCATCGGAGTCGATTTGAGCACTGACTAATCGGTACCAGATATACAAATCATCCTCGTATTCCGGAAACTCATCCAGTGGAAAGCTCTCCAGAAGATCATACACGGTTTCTCTGGTCCGTGCCTCGTTTTTCCCACCGTCGAGAGTCATTTGACCTGTGTCGGCAGCCGCTGTCAATTGCTTATCCAGCTGGCGATAGTGTCGCTGCACGTCATACGGAGCCTCTTCATACATCTTGTTCGTGATACCGTCAAGCCCGAGATCGTAGTAATCGTCAAGAGCTCTGCTAATAGCTTCTTGACTGCGTCGAAGGACTCCCTCTGACACATCGATATCATCGAGATCTAGATTGCTGGTTACTGAGGAACCGCCATCACTGATGTCCACATTAATATTTGAGTTTGACGTTGCGACGACTGCTCCATACATATACCAGAATTTAGGGACCTGAACTGGCACTCGCTCCTGCTCAAGTTCTTGCTCAACGAAATAGAGGACTTTGTGGAACGCCTTGGGCTTGAGTGAGTCTCCGTATTCATGTTCTTCTAAAAGGACTGCTACCAATTCTTCCAGGTCCAAGGCGTCCTGCATATGATTTCGTATGAAGGTGTTGAGGTCATCGTGTATAGATTCTTGGGAGATAGAATAAAGGTGGAGAAGGGAATTTGTTCAATCGGTACTAATGCCATGGTTCGATCATGAAGGTGGAAGTGAGGCAAGTTTCCATACAGGAGAGAAATACAAGAACCGGATAGCCGAGTATCTCCGGGCACGAGGGAACAGTATTGAACGGCGATCGGACCACCACGCCACTACGGAGGATCTAGCTGCTGTAGGTATCTCTGAGGATTTCTATTGTCTGGACGCAGAGAAAGTTAGCAGTGAGTTTGAGAAACGGATCCGTGTAGAAGCCAAGGCAGGCGAAGTTTCACGTTTAGATGAGAGTTTCGTCACTGAGCTCGCACGTACCTTTCTCGACTATCATGAACAGAGCCGAGAGTTCGAATATCATGTCTACTCTCCTCATTTCCAGGCCCCTGATAAGTGGAAGCGAATTTTCAAGCCACGAGTCAGCACAGACGATGCGATCAAGAACTACTATGATGAGGTTGTCAGTAGGCATGAACTGAATGACCAGGAGACGGAGAAATTCCGCGAATATGAGTTTGAGCACTTCAAGCGGTTCTTAGAAGACGTATTTATCCACCGCGCTGGCTGGGATCGCCTTGAGCAAATGACGGAAGACGAGCAGTCAGTAGATCGATCAAAATGGGATTTCTATACGAAAGAGAATAGGCCCTATGACCGTCCAGAGACGCTGATCCCTAACTTCCTCAAACTTGAGGAGTATCCAGATTATATCTATGTTGGCATTTGTACTGCTGATCGCCATCGGGATGTGTATGAGGCAAATGAGTGGTATTCTCCAATTTGGATAGAGGGGGATGAAATCTACAGTCTAACCCCTCCAGAAGAGATGGAGGATTCTCTATTGAAGTTCATCGAGACAGATTCCATCAAAGAACAGAGGTTCGATCAGTGGCTGGAAGATGTCGAAAAAGCAGATGAGATCGCTAAGAGACTGTTCAACCGCTTCCTAAAGAAGAGAGGTGTCGAGAACTACGATACCTGTAAGCTGGTGAGGCACGACTACGAAAACCGGCTAATCTTCCAACACAATCCGGACAAAGACAGCGTAGAAGAAGACGGACCTGAGCAGACGTTTGTAGAGGGTTGGAAAGTTACCATGGAGAGGGGGCGTTCTATCGCTCACAGATATGGAATTCCTCAATTCAGACAGTATGATGGTGACTTCTATGTTTTCGTCGAAACCGGATGGCTATTCTCAGGGAGAGGCTACGGAAACAACATAATTAGCGGAGATCAGGCGAGCAAGCTACACGATGATTTGCAAAGTGACGGATACCACCGGCCTAATAATTTCAAGGCTCAATTCCGCCAATGGCGCTCGTATCTTGATTTGACCGAAGATCCCCCACAGAATCAGTCTCTTTTCGAAGACGACGAGCGAGATCACCCTCAGGCAATGTACTTCTCTGAGATAGATGATTTAGAGGTCCGAAAACGACCACCAAAAGATACCAGTGAGAGAAATGAGCTCATGTCGCCGGAGGTTGACTCATACTGATGTCTGAATTTGAAATCTCTCGCTTACGTGAACCGGAGCTAGTGTTTGCCGGTGGGGAGAAAGCAAAGGATCCGCGTGCTGGCCTTCTTGAGTACGGACCCTGTCCACCTCGCGATGGCTCCGATCATGAGATCGTTCGGATAGGGATTGTTGGAGACAGCTGGTCGATATCCGCGGTCCGAGATCTTCTGGAAGAGATGCGGCACGGCGTCCTTCCAGAGGGTTCAGACAGAGAGAGATGGAACCAGCCGTTTCCGGGACTCGGTTCAGAATCAGAACTGCAGATGTCCTACGATCAGCGTCAGAAGTGGCGTAGTGAGATTGAGGGAGATCACGTCGACGCACTCCAGGAAGTCAGAGATGAGGAGCAGCAGGTGGAAATGGCGTTGGATAATATCGAATATCACATCGAGAACGTCTGCTCGACCACTCCCTCACCGGACGTAGTTATCGTAAGCATCCCTCCAGATTTAGTAGAGATCCTGACGGGCGATAAAAAGGGAGGACGAATTAGGACCAAGGACACTGACTTTAGAAGCCGGATTAAGCTGCTTGGGATGCTGAATGAGACTCCAACTCAACTAATCGGGCCAGATACCCTCCGCGACGAGGATGTTCAACCACGTCGTGAAGTGGCTTGGAATCTCGCTGTGGGACTACTGTACAAAGCTCGTCGAGGCCGTCCTTGGAAACTAACTGAGCTGAAGTCGAGAACCTGCTATGTGGGTGTGTCTTTTTACGATGAACGCGGAACAGATCCCGATACTAGAGCCTCAATTGCGCAGGTGTTCATGGAGACCGGGGAGAACTTCGTAATCCGGGGCGACCCTGTCAAAGATATAGCGAGTGACAAGGACACGGGAAGAACCCATCTGAACCGTGAAGATGCTAAACAGCTTATTGAGACAATCTTACGGCGCTTTGGTGACCGACAAGGTGAGATGCCGGAAAGATTGGTGATTCATAAGTCATCTAATTTCTGGGAGAAAGAGACGGAGGGTTTCAAAGATGGGTCCTCTGAGGTCGCTGCTCGGGATTTCATCACGATCCGCGAACGCCATCCGATTCGGTTGTTCAGTAATACTCAGTACCCGCCTTTGAGAGGGACTGTCGTTCTCCCTCCTGGAAAGAAGGAGTACTATCTGTACACCAAGGGCTTTGTTCCAGAGATTTCAGCGTACGACGATTCAGGGATGCCAAAGCCGATCGTTGTCCGACCACACAGTGATGTGCAATCTGCATCTTACCGAGAGATCTGTGAAGAGATTTTATCGTTCTCTAAGCTGGATTGGAACAGCTCTGATTTCTGCAAAAAGCTCCCTGTTACAGTTGGAATCGCAGATGCAGTCAGTGATATTCTTGCTGAACCACTAGCTGGTGAGCTTCCTGAAGAGATGTTCCCCTACCACTATTACTACTATATGTGACCTCTTCTCAGGAAATATTTTGAACGGTAGCTGGCTCTTCGAAGTCCTCTTCTCCACACCATCGACAGTTGTCCAAACGGCAGTCTTCCATAATCAAGGCCCCGCAGCTGCAGCACTGTTCCAAGTCTTCGTTCAGGCCGAGGTCGGTTCCTGGTATGACGGTGGAGATTGAGTCAGCGCTTACGAGGAGAACTGCGCCGTGGTTCTGGTTCCAGAACCCTCGTTCGTATCCTCCGGATAGATTGACTCGGACACTGTTATCGATGTGTTCCTCGTTTAGTTTCTCGGAGGTATTGATCCGCATAGTCCAGCGAAGCCGAGCGTGATACGTGATTCTGTAGTCTGTTCCGTCTATCCTGACGTAGTCGATCGTCTATCTACCTCCGAGTCTTGGGAAAACTCTGTAGTATATTTCTTAAAACTCGTTTTTTAAAGCCTGAGTTGTTACGAATCGGTGTCTCCATCATCGTCTCCCTGACCATTATCGCCTCTTTCGACTTCGATCTCTGCATACATTCCGCTGCCCTTCGCCCGGTCCAGATAGATCTCTTTGTGGAGCTCCAGCCACTCCTCAAACGGATAATCTGGATCAGAAACTGGCCGTACCGTAGAACCAGTCCGGGGAAATTCAACAGGATCTATCTGACCTGGCAGAGAGTCGATTCTGGATTGAACATCCAAGTCCTCACTGAGGATCTCATCAATGGTTTGCTCCATCAGATCTTCCGAGACATCGTACCTGGCCGCGGCACGGAAGTTCGACATCAGCTGGTTACCGACCTCAGACTCGATGTACTCAAGATAGAGAAGGGTTCCGAGCCATTGCCGCAGCATTTCATCATAGCCAGATTCTTCAAGCGTTGAGATACCCTTTGCCCAGCCACTACCAGCACTGCTCCAGTCCACGATATCCTCACCGTGTTGGACTTCATACCGGATGAACGCAGAGGTGATCTCTGCCATCGAAGCATAGCAGCTCCACAATGCCCATTCTTCAGGCGAGGTCCAGTCATCTTCTTCTCTCCGAGAAGCTCTCCTGAAGAGATCTAGGCTATCGGCTTCGTCCGGAGCACCATCTACTACTTCCTCGAATACCTCCGGAATGTACTTCAGGGAAAGGGAGGTGTACGGCAGTTTTCGTCTTTCTGTAGGCCCTCGTCTTACCACTGATTGTGCGGCTCGCCAGCCAAGGATTCTGGTTCCTGTCCCGGCGGTATCCCACAGCTCAGCTTCAGCTGCCTCTTTAAGCAATTCACCCGATTCATCGACTGCTTCCTTTCGGACGTTCTCCCCGGTCGTGCTGAAGTCTACGTTGCTGACGAGTTTACCGAGGCCTTGCGAGGTGTGTATTGCGACTGGTTCGAGTTCTTGTTTAACCGAGTTGCTTCCTATCGAGGAGAGCGTGTCGACGGCTTCGGAGCCGGCTTCTTCCAGGTCTTCGTCGACGCTTTTCTCTCCAGCACTTGGAAGCCTATTCGTACAGAGTTCTTCGAGAGAGTCACCTACCGGGGTGTCGTCCTCGACTTGATCTGTCGATACCTGTTTCAGAAGCTCTTCGACTTGGTTGTCGATGACGTTGAGAGCTCGTGTTGCAGCGGGTACGTCCCTGTCATCGATCGCGGATCTGACGATGGATACTGGAACGAGGAAGGGATCTGTTTCGGATGGGTCGTTGTCAGCGGCTTCGGCGTCGGCTATTATCTGACTTGGTGTGAGCTCTTGCTTGACTCGTTTGATGATTCCCTCGGGTGTGGTCTGTTCCAGGGTTCTGTCGACGAAGAAGTACAGCAAAGCAAATGAGGCAGATGCGAGGCCGAGAGCGACAGAGGTCAAGAGTCTGAGTGTGAATCGTGAGACGTGTGTGAATGCGAGTAGGCCGATGATGTCGGCTGCGAGTGAGGCTGCGAAGACACCGACTGTTTTCTTGTATGCTCCGTCGGATCTGAACAAGTCGGCTAACCTGGTGGAGTATCTTGATGTTGAGAGTTGGATTCCGAGGATGACAACGGAGAAGACGATGGCAAAGACCGCTGCCTGAATTGACGCCAGTGTTGAGAGGACTTGCTGGCCGTTACCTGAGAGATCATAGTTCGTGAGTTCTGCTGCGAGTATAGATACCCCAGCAACGACAGCGAAGATTGCTGGGACTGGCCAGCGGAGCGGTTCCTTCATTCAATCGGGACAATGTTACCGGCCTGTCTTATCTACACGGGGTTTGGGGAGCAAAATGAGCAGGATATCACCGATCCCCTTCCTCTATTGTCATTCCATCTCGGACTTTGCAAGATTGTCGTGTCCACTTCCCGTCCTCGATATTCGGGCTTCCATCATCCCCAAACTGTCTCCATAATTCGTCGAGGACTGGTTCAAGGCCTTCAATTACTTGTTCACTGCCAATCTGCAAAGTAGCGTACTCCGTCGTATAACGGTCGGTGTCAATAGTCTTCGGAGAACGGTGTAAACTACTGCCGAGATGGTCCGGCGTTACGAGCTGTACGTCTCCTGTATCAAGGAGTGAAACAAATGCGAAGGCTGTTCCCGAGAAACCCATCTTAGACAGGTCCATCATCGTCTCTCTCGCTGCCAGTATAATCGCAGCATCAAGGCCTATCCCGACACCGTCTTGGATGAAACCTTGCAGCCACAGATCTTCGTATTTCTCGTGGAAAGCGGAGACAGAGGCAGATTCATATAGACCATCGTTCCTCAGGACAGCGTAGGCGTGGTGTTCTCCGGGAGATCCACCTCTGCCGTATGAAATCGTGTGCTTCCCTTTAGACTCGCCGTAGTTCTCCCTTTCTTCGAAAATAATGGATGGGTTTGGGAGATCGCCTGACCGGTTCTTGCTCTTGGACAATACGCCGTTTGGGATGATGTGTAGTGCAATAGCTGGGCCTTCGATTAGCTCGCTTGCGTATCCATCACGGGCCTGTAACTTGTCAAGTCGGTCGCTGCACAGTTCTTCGATTTCTTGGATGTGGTCGTGATCCTTCTGTAGATCGACGTCTAGAAATTCTTCGGCCAAGTCCTGACTGTTCTGCCGTAGTTCTCCGAGAATCTCTTCTCGGTGATGGATCCGCAGTTTCCAACCGTACCCTTCTCGGATCTCATCCTGCAGATCCAGTTCCTGCCTGCCGCCCACATCTTGGTTAGTGACGAAAACGAAGAGGTCGTAGTCTTCTCCTCTCTCCTCTTCCAGTTGTTCGACCTTTTCGGCGTCACTACGGAGCTTACGTCTCCAGGTTTCTTGGACGCTGGCGTGGGCGATACCTTCTCTACCACCGATTTCGACTTGGCCGTCCCATCCTCCATCAGGGCCGGAACTCCCGCTTTCGTGAACCTGGTATCCCTGTTCACGTAGATATGCCATAGCAAATTTCTCGAAAGGATAGCCTCGGAAATTGGCGAGGGCAAACTCGAGGTCGTCCATATACTCTTTAGTTTGCTTTCCCGGTGACAAAATGGTTCGCAACCCGTAGGACGCTTTCTCTGCTACATCCCCTTCATCGCTATCTGTAGCACGTTCTGTGCGGCACGGTAGATCACGACGCCAACTTCGAATGGGCGTGGGAGTCCCGGCCCTATCTGGTCCCCTCGTCAGGGTTCTACGAATGGAAATCGCCGAACGGCGGGTCGAAGCAGCCCTACCGGATTTACCGGGAGGACGACCCTGCATTCGCGATGGCCGGCCTCTGGGATGTCTGGGAGGGGGCCGACGAGACGATTTCGTGTATCACGATTATCACAACGGAGCCGAACGACCTGGTCAACTGCCTCGGGGTCAAGCCCCGAGGCTTGTCAGTGGACTCCCGCTCTATCCGCGCAGGGCGGAAGGCATGAAAGTGCCATTCGCGTTCAGCGTCCCTGACTTGAGGGCCAGTTGACTGGTGGCCCGTCCAGCACCAGACTTGAGCCAGTGCTGGACAAGCCGCCACCCGATATTCCGAGCGGCGTTATAATCGGCGTGGAGTTCCTTTCCACACTTCAGGCACTCGAACTCGTCACCATCACGGTTGTCCTCGTGGGTAAATCCGCACTCGTCGTGACTACACCGCTGTGACGTGTAGGCAGGGGCAACATCGTCTACGTCGATGCCGTACTCTTCGGCCTTGTATTCGACGTGGCGTTCGAGTTCGCGGAACGCCCACTGCTGGAACTTGCTGGCGTTCGAGATACGCCTCCGTATGTGTTTCAAATTCTCGAACGCAATCGCCGTGCAGTCATTCTCCACGGCCTCCTGCACAATCGCTTTCGAGACGCGGTGGAGGTAGTCCGCACTCCACCGAGAAAACCGTGAGCCGATGCTCTTGATGGTGAGGTGCGCGGAGCGAGTGCCTGTCTGTTGGAGGTTGCCGCGCCGACGTTCATACTCGTCGCGTTTGTGGTTGAGGTAGTCTGCATTACCGAGGAACGCTCCCGTGCTGGTGACGGCGAGGTATCCGTCCACGTTCAAATCGACGCCGAGAACCACTCCGTTCTCGGGTTGCTGGTCGCCAGAATCAGCGGGTTCGACTTCTTTCTCGACTGCGACGTGGAGGTAGTACGTGCCGTTACGTTTGTGGAGCGTGGCTTCCTTGCGTTCCCAGTCGTCCGTCCAATACTCCGCAAACGGCGTCCCTTCCTCGTCTTCGGGTGTGACAAACTCGGCGGTTACGCGGTCGTCCACGGTGGCGAGGGTAACGTGGTCGTCGTTGTACGTGATGGTGCGTCCGTTGTACACGACGACACTCCCTCGAAACTTGGGCTTGCTGGCTTTCTTGCCGTCGTCGAGGATGCGGTCTTTGCAGGTGTCGAGGGCGTCAGCGGCAAGGTTGCGGGCGGATTGGACGAGACTGGCTTGCAGACTTGTCTGCTCCCGAACCTCTGCATAGGTTTGTTCGTGGAGCGTGTTCTTCGTGTCCTTGATCTGTGTGGGATCGTCACTCCATCCAGCGTCAGCAACGTGTTGGGCCGCTTGGCGGAATTGCTCGAACGTCTCGTTGAGGACACTGTGAGCGTCCTCGGGAACGTCGAGCTTGAGCTGGATGTTGCGGACGACCTCCATACTTCATTAGTATGCTTAGTGATACTTGAAGGTATTTACAGCCAAGGGTGTCGGCTTCCTCCCTGCCCTCAAGGGTCAGGGTATCCGCCTCGCAATCACTATGAACTCAATCCACGACCGGATGCCGGTCGTCCTCCCGAAGGACGCTGAGTCCGACTGGCTCGCTGCAGACCCGGACACCCGCAAGGAACTGTGCCAGCCGTACCCGAAGGACGATCTGGACGCTTACGAGATTTCGACGCGGGTCAACAACCCCGGCAACGACGATCCCCAGGTCATCGAGTCGCTAGACCACGAGCAATCGGGCCTCGGCGAGTTCCATTCCTGATAGCTGACGGCATCACGGTCACTGCATCGGAGACGCAGCCGCCGAATCGACGAGCGAGTACTCTCGATCTCGACTCGTCCCCTCCGCCTCGAGGAGGTTGTACTGCTCCATCTTCGAAAGGTACGTGCGGACAGTCCGTTTCGTCCGTGGGTCATCGACGTCCTCGGTATAGCGCTCGTGAATTTCGCTCGGCCCGATCGGACCGTGCTCGCGAACGATGTCGTAGACGACGCGCTGGTGCGGCGTGAGTGAATCGAGGCTCTTCTGCTTGATTTGGGCTCGGGCATCCTCGGCGGCGTTCAGGAGAATGTCGTCGGTGATGCGCTCGTGGTTCTCGCGATCGGCCTTGCCGGCGGCCGTTCGGAGGATGCCTATTGCGAGGCGGGCGTCGCCGGCGGCCGCGTCGGCGATCCGGTAGAGCTGGTCGTCGGTGATGACGTCCTCGTCGAGCCCCCACTTCGCGCGAGCACTCAGGATGTCGTACAGCTGCTCGTCGTGGTACTTGTCCATCCGGACGTGTTCACTCGAACGGAGCCGACTCACAAGCCGGTCGTCGACGCGGCTGAACAGCTCCTCTTCCTTGTTCGCGATGCAGATGATCGCGAACTGCGGGAGGCTGTGGAGATCGTAGATGACGCTGGGGTCTTCGAGCTGGTCGACCTCGTCGAGGATGACGACGGTTCGCGGGCCGTCGTGCTGCTGAAGCCGGTCGATGAGTTCGTCATGTGGAGTCGACTGGCGGTGAATGTCGATCGTCGAGCCGAGTTCGTCGAGAATCTGGTAGAGCGTCCGAAACCGAGTGTAGTTCCGCCAGCAGTTGACGTAGACCGTCTCGACGTCGAGGACTTCCTCGCGAAGCCGTTCAGTCACGAACTTCGCGATACAGGTCTTGCCAGCGCCGCTGGGCCCGGTGACGATGGCGGTGTCGGCCGGTTCACCGTTCGCGATGGGTTCGAGGACGCTGGAGAGGTGGTTGACCTCTGCGTCGCGATGCTCGACTTCCCGAGGGACGAACCCGGCTCGGAGCACACGAGCATCGCGGATCATCTCGTTCTACCAGATCGGTTTCCTGGCGAGGAGTAAAAAGATGGCCGGGTTGTTTCCGGAAACCTCGCTGTCGGATCTCTGATGGCTATCGCGATTCCTGCGCTGTTGCTCGATTCTGTTTGTGGAAATTCGAGTCTTCCGGGAATTTCCGGAATTGGCCAATTCGTTGACTGCTAACTTGGTTGCTAGGCGCGCCCTGTATCGTGACCACCCGCTATCTTGAAGACGAACAGTTGACGCTACTGGCAAACCTTCGGGAACGTCCTGCGGAGTGGGTCGTACCCGGCTCGCACCGCTAGGGCGTGCGGTCTCTCGCTTCACCGCTCTGGAAGTCAGTGTCCACTGTCTCCGCCAGCGAGACGATACTCTCGTCGATGTCTGAAATAAACTCTCTTAACCGCCACTCTTATATGCTGAACAGGCGCAATACCACGGCCTTAGGCCGTGGATACGCGCCGTCATCTGGCAAAGATTCCACAGACTATAGCACGACTGGATATTCCATAGAATATAAGTAGCGATATTTCATAAGATAGTAGTACAGGGATGTCGACCACACGCCGCACCCACGTCTGCCGCATCCAGAACCACTCGCAGGTTCGGGAATCGCTGGACAGGCATGGGTGGTCGGCGTCCAAGCTCTGGAACGTCGCCCTCTACCACGCCCGCCAGACGTGGGACGAAACCGGCGAAATCCCCGACGAGTCCGAACTGAAAGCCGTGGTGAAGGAACACGACAAATACCGAGGACTGCACAGTCAGTCCAGTCAGAAAGTTCTCGAAGAGCTTTCTGAGGCCTTCACCTCGTGGTTCAACAGCGACGACAGTCGGGACAATCCGCCGGGCTACCGCAAACAGAACTACTACGACGACCAAGGTCGCCGTGTCCACGAGGAACACCCCCGCTCGACGGTCACGTGGAAAGCCAACGGCTTCCGCCACGACACGAAACACAACCGATTCCGGCTCTCAAAGGGTAAACTCCACAAACCGTCACCGCGTGCCCGCGACTATATCCTCGTTGAGTACGACGCCCCACCCGAAGTCGAATTGGAGAACGTTCAGCAAGTCCGTGCCGTCTGGAACAGTCACAAGGAACGATGGGAACTTCACGTCGTCTGCAAGCACGAGATTGCGGCAGAGGCACCAGGCGAGAAGGCAGCGGGTGTTGACCTCGGAATCTGTAATCCTGCCGCCGTTGCATTCCCCGACGACGCTCTGTTGTATCCGGGCAACACGCTCCGCGAGGACAAGCACTACTTCCAGCAAGAAGAGTACCAGACAGCAGGGCCGCACGGTCCCAGCCAAAAAGCAGAGTGGGCACGTGAAAAACTGTCGCGTCGCAAAGACCACTTCTTACACGCCCTCTCGAAAGACATCGTTGAGCGGTGTGTTTCTCACGATGTTGGCACGCTTGTCGTCGGAGACCCCAGTGGTGTTGATGAAGACGACTGGGGCAGACACGGCAACAAACGCTTGGATAATTGGGCGTACAAGCGGTTGATGAACCTCATCGACTACAAAGCTCGTGAACGTGGCATCGAGGTGGAGATGCCCGACGAGCGCGGTACATCATCGTCGTGTAGTGTGTGCGGGCACGAAGACGGGGACAACCGTGTCGAACGTGGGTTGTGGAAGTGCGACCGCTGTGGGGTTGTCGCTCACGGCGACGTGAACGGAGCCGATAACATCAGGCAGAAAACGCTAAGCGTGACTCCCCCACTCGGGGATAGCGATAACGGCTGTTTGGCCCAGCCTCGCGTCATTCAGTTCAGCCGGACTCACGGATTCCAGCCGCGAGCAACCGCCGAGTGACGTGTAAACCCTAATATCCCAACGCTGAGCAATCGGAGATTTGCGATGTACGCGAATCTTCGATCCGCTTGACTCGGGATTCCCCCGCGTTCACGCGGGGGAGGAGGTCAACATTAGGAACGTACCCGTTTGGGTCGCAATGCGTCGAACCCGCGCCACCGACTCCGTGCAAGTCGGCAACGGCCGTGTCGAGCGCATCGTCGCTGCTGATCAAGACGACGAACTCCTCCGCCTCGCCGGTTCTCATCATAATCCTCTCCTGATCGATAATCCCGATGACGCTCTTCGTGTTATGGATCTCCTCCTCGACTACACCCAAGACCACACCAACTGACGCCCCTCATTAATCATCCTAAGCGGGGACCTTGACTTCCTCAGCGCGCTGAAGCGTGAGGCTTTCTCCTCGTCCTCGATTATCCGTAAGTAGCTAATCTCACGTGTACTGGCTTTCCCACTCGCGCCGGGCTTCAATTTCGCGCTCCCCTCGCCTTGTGATCGCGTAAATATTGGTTCGCCGGTCTTTTTGCCCTTTCTCGACAAGGCCTTTGTCGACCAATGTATCGAGATTTGGATACAGTCGGCCATGATGGATTTCCTTCTCGTAGTACTCTTCGAGTTCGTCTTTGATAGCTAAGCCATGTGGCTCATCTAAGCCAGCTACGACGTACAGCAGATCTCGCTGGAAACCTGTGAGGTCGTACATCTCAAACATAAATAGCAATCAGGCATCCTTAAATCTATGGCGCGTTGACATTGACTACTCCGGTCGCACAACCTCACCGCACGACTCACACTCAGCGAACCGGCCTGTTGTCCCATCGTCTTTCTCGTACTCAACGAGGAGCTGAAACGGCTCTATCTCAGCACCGCACATTGGACACATTCCGAGTGGCTCAGTCTGGTCTGACATGGGGAGGGAGCTACGGAGCGTGTGACATGGATTCCGTGCTCCCAGCAATGGATTCGGTGTGCGTGTTCAAAAACAATCGGTTACGACAGTCAATCGTCTATAGGTTACGTGACCCTTTGATCCGGAATTATCTCCCTATCACGAGCAAAGACGCTTTTTCGAATGCCTCTAAGACTCGTCGGGAACTCCCATCTTGATCGCGGGAATTATACGCTGAACAGGCGCAATACCACCCTTTAGGCCGTGGATACGCGCCGTCACGCTGGGAAACAAACTACCGTTCAAACGGTTGCCCCGAGTTTCCCACGCTGACGTTTAAGTGACAGGCAACCCTACTAATAGATAGGAATCGGTCGGAACAGAGCGGATTCCGAACCGTCCTACGGAGGCGGCCTGTCTGCCCACGTAGCGAGGCAGTATCCGAAAGGGCACTCGGTGAACGCACATTCCAGAAAAGCGTGCCACTCGTTATCGCTAACCGCAGTGTTCAACGAGTTGATTCACGCCGTTGGCTGTGTCCTGCCTCAACACGATAGCGACAGTGAATTCCTCAACGTCACTCCGCGATTCGATACCCTCCTCGTCGAAGTGGTCGTTCCCGCTGCAGTCATAGGAGTTCCCGGTCCAGCTGTCCATATCAACTCGAAACGCGACAGGTATGAAGAAGGATCATAGACAATATATGTACTCTGAGCCTGTAGACAGGAAATAGAATGTGGGCACACAATTCTGTGTCGGGTCGAGTCGGACCCATTGGACAGCCATTGGGGGGCGAGCGTCGATGAACACCGTCCCGCTGGAAGACCAGCTCAAACAGTTCGGTCTCTCCGAAAAGGAGATTCAGACGTACCTGACGATCCTCGAACACGGGGAGGCGAAAGCGAGTACGATCGCTGATGACACGGGCGTCTCGAAACGATACGTCTACAGCATCTGCGAGGAGCTCGAAGAACGCGGATTCGTCGATGTCGACGATCACATCGTCCCGACGAAGATCCAGGCGAAACCTCCACAAGAGGTCATCGAGATGCTGTCGAGCCAACTTGAGGACATCGAGCCGGTGTTGCAACAGCGCTACTCGGAGACCTCCTCGCGACCCCAGCGGTTCGACGTCATCAAATCCCGCGTCACTGTCATCAAACGCCTGCGGGAGTACATCAAAAGCGCCGAGCAGGAACTGGTCATCGCCGTTCCGGAAGGCTATCTCCCGGAAGTCGCAGAGCAGCTGGGGGCCGCGATCGATCGCGGTGTCCTCGTCTTGCTGTTGATCAGCGACGTCGACGATCCCGAACACGTCCTTGATGGCATCGATCGACCAGTCGGGAGCGTCATTCGGACCTGGCAACTCGGTATGCCAGTACTGCTCGCGGTTGACGAACAACTGGGAATCGCTTCTCCCGCCGAAATGGTCTCGCGAGCCAACAGCGACGACCGGGCGATCGCGATCGTGCAGGGACAGATCGTGCCGATTATCGCCAGTTCGTTCCTGGCGAACTACTGGCCCTTTGCCCAGCAACACTCCGTCGTCGATCCGGTCGAACTTCCGACGACCTATCGGAGTTTCCGTCACGCGACGCTGCAGGCGACGCTGCACAACAAGACGGAGGCGACGGTCCACGTTCAGGCGACCGCCCAGCCCGTCGACACTGACGACCCGTTCACGACGCTTGAGGGAACCGTCGTCGAGACTCGCCAGGGAATGGTCGAACCACGGACGAATACGATCCCAATCGAACATACGATTATCGTCGAAACCGACGAGGGGACTGTCTCCGTTGGTGGTCCGGACTCGTTCCTCGAAGACTACGAGGCACGCAAGGTCACGCTCGAACGACCATAGGTCCGCTAACTCTCACAATCGGCGAACGTCTTCACTTTCACCGCAGCACCGAGAAGGCTTTAACCCGGGCACAACTGGGTTTGTCTAACGAATATCATCGGTGCAGCCGACCTGTGCGATTCGGGGATTGCCGAGGAGCGCTGGTCGAGAGCCAGCGACAGATCTTCATCGCCGAGTTCTTCGAGAAGAACAAGCATATGCTCGGGTTCGACTCGGGAGTTCGGGCCACTCGTCACAGCCGTCAAGGAGGGCGTCGACAACAGCTTCGATGTCTGTGGGGAAGTCGATATCTTCCCCGATATCTACGTCTAAATCGAGGATCTGGGAGATCACTACTGGCTGGTTATGGAAGATAACCCTGGATCACCAAAGACCAGCTCTCGGAAGTATTTTAGAAAATATTATATAGTTCAATATTCCACAAGTGTGAGTAGAATTTGGGTCAGCAAGAGATTGGTATCTCGGCTGCGGTCCTCTATGCACAGCTCACCGCTATGGAGTGTAGTTTCTTATAAATCCGCAAATAGTTTCCAATGCAGCCCGACACAACTGGGATTCCACTCAATAGGATACCCCACCAGAAATTAATATCTCAAAACGATATAGCCCACTTGCCCCACCAAGGGGCGATCGAAGCCACACTGGCTGAGCGCATACAAGTGCTCCCACCCCCCATCTCATATCGTTTTCATCACCGGATCCAAGTTTGACGATCACGGTTCGCAGTGTTCCATCGGTGTTCACAGCAGATCTTGGAGCGTAGGACAGGATTTCTTCCAAGCGGATTTTGACGGTCGCACACACCATATTTCCGGTGAGACGAGTTAGCCGCCACAATTAATCCCCTGTCAGTTGTAGGTCGAAGAACGATGAGTGTCCGCACAGTCATCACTCGGCTACTGCCAGGTGGCGGATCCAAGGTCGTAGTCGAATGTCGCAACTGCGGAACGAACGTGTCGCCGGGGACCGAAGAATGCCCGGCCTGTAGTGGAAACGAGTTCGTTCGATACGAAATCCCGGAATAGGTTGGAGGCGCGCTATTCGTCTACTCAGTCTTGCACATTGAAGTGGTAGATGACGTAGGACGTAGCAAGGACAGATGATGTCGGTTACGGACTTCTCCGACGATAATATGCAAAGCTGAGTACCCTATCTGGAGGAGATCACTCGTAAGAATCGAAGATTGATACAGACGTGACCAGGTTAGATTAGTGACGGTAGACCAACACCGTCTTACTGGAAACACGAATACAGTTGACTAGTGATATTCGTTGGTTACCGCTGATGATCTTTCCCCTGGGCAGTCCGTTCCTGCTCCGTTGGTTGTTGAGGTTACTGCGGTGGATCGGAATTCCGGAAAGTCACGGCAAGCCGAGGTATCTCTCGTCGATACCGCTGGAACCCCACTTCGACTCATCGACTACGAAGGTGCAGAGACCCAAGTTGACTGGAAAGCTGGCTATCAATACCAGATCTCTCGCTGCAAGGCACAGAAAGGTGGCGGCGGATACGATCTCGAACTGGCTCCGAGTAAGCGAACACGCATCACGCCACTCGGACCAGTCGAGGAATGTACTCGAATCCTCATCGTCGGCGACACGCACGTTGGCCGAACGAAACACCCACGGACAGGTGAGAAGATTGATCCGATTGATGCGTTCAGCACGGCCGTTGCGTACGGTATCGAACGGTCGGTTGATGCGGTCGTCCACGTTGGCGACATCTTCCACGATACGGCCACGCCCGTCCAAGCGCTGTTTGTCGACCAAACGGTGTTTGATCCGTTAGCTGATGCAGGTATCCCCTTTTATTACGTACGGGGCAATCATCAGTCGACGGCTGGTAATGAATTACTGGAAGACAGAGACGGCACACTGGCTTCAAATATTGATACGAGTGGTGTCTCAGTGAACTCGACCCTTCGTCTCTTTGGTATAAACCACCACCCAGAAGGCGATCTGCAGTATGACAACCTTGAATTTCCGGACACAGTCATCGAATCCACTTCAATTCTAGTTCTCCACCAGACGTTGGCACAACTAACTGACCGTGGGACAAAGAGTGTTGACCTTGATCAAATTATAGGGCAATTCAGCAACCGGTTTGATTTCATTCTCTGTGGGCATCATCACGATGCAACTCGACAGGATTGGTGTGGGGTCCCAGTAATGTACACCGGTGCAGTTGAACGAATGAGCACCAATACCGATCCCACCGATCGCGTTGCTTGGCTACTAACTGTCGCAGATGACTCAGTTTCTTGTGAACAGTACAACATACCGTAGCTTCGCCCAGCAGTACATCAGATGTATCGTTACTGCATCTTGAGCTGTTCAGCTTCCTCATTGAGCCAGCACCCCGTCTCCTCAGGGTCATTGGATAGTGATACGTGGCCCCAATAACAAATACACCGGGTGGCGAGTTAGTCAGTCTCAAGCATATTATGCGTTGGCGGTCGTGTCGGCTTCCTCCCCGGCCTACTCGCGTCGCGCTTCCGACTGGCCGTCGGAAGTCCTCGCTCCGTGAGGCCGGGGGCTCCGTCTCGAAACTGCTGAAGCCCGGTCTACCGGAAAGATTGGGGCCTATAGATAACTCTTATGGCCATATGATTCTCAAATGACGCTATGGTACATGGTACCAGACGAGATGTTCTCAAGGTAAGCGGAGCATTGCTCGGAGGCATCGCGCTCGGGACTACCGCTACAGCGGCGGCTTCGACGGATCGGTACATCGTCCGCACAAAGGGCCGCGGGTTGCCGAAGAGCGTTGAGGTAGTCCACGAGATGTCGGGGACCGACCTGGCAGTCGTTTCCGGAACCGAGGGAGCGCTGCAGTCATCGAAGGGGGTGCGAGGATTCGCGCCGGATATTGAAGTTGAACTGAACGAGCCATCAGTGAACGCGGAGGTGCCGTCCTTTGACGCCTCGGACTACGAGGGCCAACCCGGTGACTTCCTGCAGTGGGACAAGGCTGCCCTGAACGTCCCAGAAGCCCACGAGACGACGGAGGGTGAGGGCACACGCGTCGCCGTCATCGACTCTGGCATACTGGAGACTCACCCGGACCTCGCCGGACCGCTGAACCTTGACCTCTCGCGGAACTTCACCGACGACGGCGGCGACCACAATCCCGTCGGCGGCGACGATCACGGCACCCACGTCGCGGGTATCGTCGCCGCAGACAACGGCGGCGGCATCGGTGTCAACGGCACGGCACCACAGACCGACTTGGTGGACTGTCGCGTGTTCTCCGGGCCGACCGCGTCATTCGCTGACATCCTTGCGGCGGTCGTCTACAGCGCGAACATCGGTGCGGACGTGGCGAACCTTTCGCTGGGAGCGTATCCGATTCCACGGCAAGCCAATGGGGAATTCTATGGGAAGGTGCTCAACAGCGCGATGACCTACGCGAACAAGGAGGGGACCCTGCTGGTTATCGCGGCTGGCAACGATAGCGCCGACCTCCAGCACGACAAGAACTTCATCAGCCTGCCGAACGAGGGTACCCAGGCGGTGTCGGTATCTGCGACCGGCCCACTCGGCTACGGCTGGGACGCCGATGGCGACGGCGAGGTAACGGATCTCGTTGCCCCGCCTGAGAGCCCGGCGTTTTACACGAACTACGGCACCAATGCCGTCACACTCGCTGCGCCGGGCGGTGACGCTGACCTCGACGCCATTGAGACCGACCTTCCGTGGTTCAACGATCTCGTGTTCAATACGGTGTTTACCTATGAGGACACCGACGGCGACGGCGAGCCCGATACCCAGGTGCCCGGCTACGGCTGGAAGGCCGGCACCTCGATGGCCGCGCCGAACGTCGCTGGCGCCGCGGCGCTAGTCAAGAGTGCGAACCCGAACTACAACGCCAGCCAAGTCGAGTCAGCGCTCAAGCGAGCCGCTGACGTCCCCGAGGACTACGACAAGACGTTCTACGGCAGCGGCTACCTGAATATTCTCGACGCGCTGTAGGGGAACAGAGACACGTTTTCGGGATTGCGAACCCACCACTCCCACCACTCGGGATTCCTCCGCGTTCACGTGGAGGGGGATGTCAACCAAGAGCCTGCGTCGTATTAGCGGTCATGCTCGTGTCCTATGTTTCCTAATATTTATCACCATCTGATCAAAGGGTATTCACCTGGGATTTATATGTGATGGGTTCAGGATCAGAAGTGGACAGTATGAGTAGGAAACCGCCGTTCACTCCTAGTATTAGTAAAGAAATCCAAGATAGTGGCAGAGAAGATGAAGAACTAGACGAAAAAACACCATTATCGATAAATCGACGATCCACTCTCGGTCTCCTTGCGGCACTCGGCAGCGCGGGGTTGTTCGCTACGCCGAGTACGGCGGACGAACACGACCCAGAAGACGTTTCTGTCGATGCTGATCGTCCGGTGGGGACGGAAGCATTGCTCCAGTTGATCGAGGACGAGTACGGGGATCTGCTGTCTAGTGAGGACATCGAGCAACTCGAAGAGGCGGTCGCGGGCAACCGCGAAGCAGCGAATACACTCCGGGATTTCGATCTCGCTAACGGTGCCGATATGGCGACGACTTTCCGAGCCTACAGGGGGTCGTACTGATGATTCCCGACGACGAGGTGTTGTTCGAGTCGATTCCGGAACTCGGTCAGCGACTCAGAGATGGGGAGTTCACGTCCTACGAATTGACGCTCGCCTACATCAGCCGGTTGATTCGCGTCGGGCCAACGCTGAACGCCGTCCAGACGATCACTTACGATCGGGCTATTGAGGCCGCTGAACGTGCCGATGAGGAACTTTCGAACGGAACCGATCGGGGGCCGCTTCACGGCATCCCTTTCGGTCTCAAGGACCTCATCGCCTTCGAGGGCTACAACACGACGTGGGGGGCCAATCCCTACCGTGATCAGGAGTTCGACTACGACGCGACCGTGGTCGAGAAACTCCTTGAAGCAGGCGCAGTCCCGATAGCAAAACTAGCGAATGTCGAACTCGCCGGTGGAATGGGGTACTCACCAGAGACGATGACATTCACTGGGAAGGGACACAACCCGTGGGCACCGAACGACGAGGACGAGTGGAGTGGTGGGTCCTCCAGCGGATCTGGGCAGGCCCCCGCCGCCGGACTTGTCGGGTTCGCTATCGGTACCGAGACGTGGGGCTCGATTATGTCTCCTACATTTAACAACGGTCTTGCAGGGCTCCGTCCGACCTACGGCGTCGTCAGTCGATACGGTGTGATGGCGCTGTCGTACACGATGGACAAGATCGGACCGATGTGTCGAACTGCGGAGGGGTCACAGGCTGTCTTTGAGGCCATCTACGGGTCGGACCCGAAGGATCACACGACCTCAGAAAGAATGGACCTTATCGAGGAGGTAAGCCTCTCGGATCCGCCACAACTGGCAGTTCTCGACACCGATCCGGACGACGAGAACCTACAGCAATCCCTCGACGTCCTGTCAGAGTTCGCCGAACTGACTGAGATCGATATCCCAGATTTACCCGCTGGGACGGCAGCTTCGACGATGATCTCCGCGGAGGCAGGGTCGATATTCAACGACTTGATCACGTCTGGCGACGTACAGGAGTTGACCGACCCCGAAGGCAGCATAGGCGGCTACGCCTTTGATTCGATTCTCGCCAAAGACTACATCACCGCTCTGCGCATTCGAAAGCGTATCCAGGAGGAGATTGACGAGGTGCTTGAACCCTACGACGCCCTCGTTTCGGCACCGTGGGCCATCAGTGGAATGACGAACCTTTGTGGGCTTCCTGGTCTTGGAATCCCGAACGGATTCGACGACAACGGCGTCCCGACGGGGCTGTTGTTCACCGGTCGTGCCTTCGATGATCAGAAACTCTTCGAACTCGGGAAGATGTACGAAGAGCGGACTGACCACATTGACCATTCAGACCTTCTTGGAACACTCGGCGAAGACACCTTCGACCGCGCGCTGTAGTCCTCCCAGTAATTGTTGTACGTCTGCCCCGGGTCGACCGCACGAAGGCGTGTGATCGTATCCGGTGATTTCTTTCCGGTGCAGATCGCCGACGATATCGAACCCGGCGATGAGGTCGTTGCCGTGATCAAGGCCAGCGAAGTCATGGTCAGCAATGACTAGCGAGCGGACTTTCGTCTCGACACCGTTGGCCTTGTTGAAGCCCCCAATCGGTGATAGGTTTCAGCAGTCCTGCTGAATACAATGCGCGTATCGGTCATAGAGATCCCATTAAAGAAACGCGTTGCCGCGCTCGTAGAAGAGCCGTCGCTCCTTGGGGCCCGGAAGCCCGTGATAGCCTGCTGGAATCGTCTCGTTGGGCCGCTCGGCTGGCAATTTGGGATAGGCGGCAAGCAACTCGACCGCAAGTGAGGCGCCCGCCTCGGCGAGTTTGCGGTACACCGAATCGACGGTGTCGGCGTCGTCGAGGGGAAAGCCCGCTGGGCGAGAATTGGGCCTGCGTCGAAGTGCTCAGTCATACGATGTGCTGTGATACCCGTTCGATCGTCGCCGTAGAACAGCGGCCAAAAGACGGTCGCCCGGCCGCGGTACTTCGGCAATAGCGACCCATGGAGGTTTACCGCGTCGTCGGCGCTCTCTAGCACCGGCCCGGGAAGCCGCTGGCCCGCCACAATCGAGAGCAGAAGGTCCGGTGCGAGGTCCTCCATACGCTCGACGAACGTCGGGTCACTCACGTCGGGGATTCGCTCAACTGGGACGCCATAGGCTCGCGCGACCGCCGGAACCGAGTGATACCGACCGGTGGCCCGCCGGGCGACCTGCCCGGGTAACGCGTCAAGCGCCCGACTCCGTCCGTAGCGGAGCGCCATCCGGATGCCCGCGCGGGCACCGTACATACCTGCCTGCGAGCGTAGCTGCTCAGCCGGGGAGGCGTTGAAGGGGGCGATGACAACCTGGTCGATAGTGTCAGCGTGGGCCTCGAAGAGCGGCTGGAGGTACCGGGGAAGATAGAGCGGTTCCGCACTCGTGAACAGGACGACCCGCACAATCGAGGATGAGAATCTGAGGCTGATATCTCTTCTGGTCGGTTGCCACAAAGCCTATTATATCCACGGTGAATGCAGAACCATGCCTCCCCCATTCAAGAGAAACGCCCTCCGCTCTGTGTTCAGAGACGTATGTCAGGCTATCGGTGTCTTTCTCTCCGGTGGCCTCGCCATCGCCGTGCTGTCACTGTGGCATTGGACCATCTCGTCGATCCAAGTAGCTAGAGACGGACCCGGAACTGAGGAGCACGATGACCCCGCACTCATCGAGTACGAACTCGACTGGTACCAGTACATCAAGGCCTTCGACGCCCACCACGGCCCTAGCGGGGGGCCCGACAGAGCTATCGATTCAGGGGCGTTCGTCCGCGGGCTGCACGTGTGGCTGAAAACACGTTGTCTCCGAGGCTACACGCTCGAAAACGAGGTGTACGTGTGCCCGAACGCGCCACGGGTGCTGCGCGTCCACCAGGCAGGCCACGCGCCCGCATTCGGAAAAGGGTGTGAGACGCTGGTCCAGCCACGCCGCGAGAACGGCGGTCTCGACGACGAACCGCTCTCCACTCTCGACGTGATGCTTCCGGGCCACTTCCCGCACACGTTGCTCCGCCTGCGGGACCCACGTGGACTCATGGACCGATACGAGGCGTGGCTACGAGACGGAAAAATCGCGCGAGTACGATCCTGAGGATAACTACTGTCGTCACTTCTCTGCTGAACTATCTCCCTGAGTTGGTCACGTGGTTACTGACAGGGTTCAAATAGGTGCGGCCGAAGCTGCTGAATAGAGGGCGCAAGTTCATCATACTTGTCCAGTGTCTGTTTAGACATTCGCCCAGATAGTATCTTCTCAGGGTCAAGCACGTCATTGTAGGGACCATGAGATTGCCTGAATACCCTAATCTCGAAAAACCGCAGACTTTTCGTTGTGTCCGCGTGTCGCGTCCCCTATGGACAACTGGAACCGACGTGACGTGCTGAAGTCTGGGGCAGCACTGGGGGCCAGTAGCCTTGCTCTTACGACGACAACTACTGGCGTGCGGGCTGCGGCTGGCGAGCAACAGTGGGCCTTCGAGACAGGTGATATGGTGAACTCGTCGCCGACGGTGGTGGACGGGACCGTCTTCGTCGGGAGTAACGACACCAACCTCTACGCGGTGGATGCGGCAACGGGCGAGCAACAGTGGGCCTTCCAGACGGGCAGCAACGTGACCTCGTCACCGACGGTGGTGGACGGCACCGTCTTCGTCGGGGGTTGGGACGGCAACCTCTACGCGGTGGATGCGGCCACGGGCGAGCAACAGTGGGCCTTCGAGACGGGCGACCGCGTGCACTCGTCGCCGACGGTGGTGGACGGCACCGTCTTCGTCGGGGGTTGGGACGGCAACCTCTACGCGGTGGATGCGGCAAGCGGTGAGCAACAGTGGGCCTTCGAGACGGGCGAGGTGGACTCGTCGCCGACGGTGGTGGACGGCACTGTCTACGTCGGGAGTTTCGACTACAACCTCTACGCGGTGGATGCGACCACGGGCGAGCAAGAGTGGGCCTTCGAGACGGGTGACTACGTGGACTCGTCGCCGACGGTGGTGGACGGGACCGTCTTCGTCGGGAGTCGAGATGGCAACCTCTACGCGGTGGATGCGACCACGGGCGAGCAAGAGTGGGCCTTCGAGACGGGCAGCTATGTGGACTCGTCGCCGACAGTGGTAGACGGCACTGTCTTCGTCGGGAGTTCCGACGACCTCTACGCGGTGGATGCGGCAAGCGGCGAGCAACAGTGGGAATTCGAGATGGAAAAGAGGGGGGACTCGTCGCCGACAGTGGTAGACGGCACTGTCTTCGTCGGGAGTGACAACGACAACCCCTACGTGGATGCCCTCCACGCGGTGGATGCGAGCACGGGCGAGCAAGAGTGGGCATTCGAGACGGGCGACTGGGTGTACTCGTCGCCGACGGTGGTGGACGGGACCGTCTTCGTTGGGAGTCGAGATGGCAACCTCTACGCGGTGGATGCAGGCGTTTCGGGCTCAAGCGAAGGGTCACGCGTGATGCTCGGAACGCTGGGCCATCACGGTCAGTCTCATCCTGGTCAGTCTATCAGCACTGCCGAGCCATCACAACAAGATACGGATTCAGGACCTGACGGCGACGATGAGACCGCCGGGGGCAGTGGATTCGGTCCCGGCTTCGGTGTCCTCACTGCTCTCGCTGGACTCGGCGGCGGTGGCTATCTGGCCCACCAAAATCAGACCAATCAGCACGCCGGGGAGGATTCGGAATAAGTCGATCTTCGCTACGCAAGACGCCAGGTCTCCCCTCATCTTGTAGGCAGTCGCATCTGCTCAATCACTCGACATATCTGTGTTTGTGAGCCAACAATGGTGGACACAGAGGCGACCAACCGAATTCGTACTTTATATTTCCGGTGTGCAACAAGCAAAGACCGATTGCTGACTTGATCCTCTAAATGTTGCACGAGTGTTTTACCAGTTGGTGGATCGTTCGTAGTTCTCCGCGTTACTTCGGCGGCCTAGATTTTGTATCAAGACTTTCCTGAACGCGGCATCATGACTGAACGACGGATGACACCACGAGTGCAACTCAACGAATGGGAGACACTGATTGATGAACTACGTCGATTCGGTCGCGCAGGTGATGTAACGGCGACTGATACTCGGATTCACATCGACTTCGGCTCTGCACGTGTCGAATTGTCGCGCGATGGGACGCTCCAGACTGGGATGCCATTGCACGATTTCACGCACGATGACACCGTTGCGGTTGTCGTGGATCACGACGCCGGCACCCTCATAGTTGACACAGATACGGTAAGCTACACGTTCAGGCGGCCAGGTGAGTGATGACTGCATCCTCTAAGTCTTGCACGCCGCTTGTGACACTCGTTCTGGCGGAGCAGTCAATCAAGCGCGAAACGCTGGCTGAGACGCTTTAGACACTACTACAACCGCAATCGACCGAACCACGCGTTGGGTGGCTCGACTCCAGCTGAGGAGGTGCTGAACTAGACAGTGCCGCTTGGATTATCGTATCAGTGGAAATATGTTTGTTAGGCGCTTGCTATCGGGGGTTTTGCAAGGATCTTCCCTCAACTCTACCTTTGCTTTGCGGACGTTGCGCCTCTCAGCGGCCTTACAGCCCCGAATTGAGTCCCCTCTTTGGTCGTAAGCCCACGTCCCGCTCAGCCCCCACCAATCTCTGACAACCGAGCCGAGTCTCCGAATATTGACCGGTAGTTGTCAGCGTATACAGTGGCCCTATTATACATCTGGATACGGGTCATCAGCTTGCCTGAAAATAGGATCTTTTCGCAGGACAGCGTACTCTGGTGTGTACCCCTTACTGCCAATCGAAGCGCACCAGACATGCGATACGTTTGGAACTGCTGTTAGTTCATCAACATTCGCGATTTGCTTGAGATGGGCTTCGCCCGCTTCCTTACTGGTGAATAACCGCCGTGCTCGTGTTTTTCCAATTTTTTGCTCGATGATATACGCATGCCAGACATATTCGGTCATATCTTCAAGTGTGAGTTGCTCTGAAGGTGTAGGCTGACGGAGGCGAACTCGGGCGTACTGGCTCGTATTAACCAATTCTAACTCGTCAAAGGCGATTAGATCCATCACTGCCCCGTGGATATCTTCCCGCTCCCAATCCAGTTCTTTCTCTAACTCGGCGGTAGAGGTAGCAGTTCCGTCTGGCGGCGAGAGGTAATCAATGATACGCTGATACAGCTTCCCTTGTTCTTCAGTGAATCGCATAGTATTTTCTACTCTATGGCCCACTTTTTTCGCTTGAGCCAGAATGAGGTCCTCATGTTCTGCCACCCACTCCTTGCCCTTCCGGTCGATAGTGACCTCCAACAGATCCTGCCCTTTGGGTGTCAGCTTTTCTTTTAGGCTACTCAAGTCGGTCATATCTTTATTGTCTCACGCTTGACCAAGTCGGTTATACTGTGACGCTTTTGTTTGTACTCTTTGCCGAGGGCTTCGCGGATGGTCTCTTCCGGATAGTTCTCGAATAGCAACGTGAGATATGTCTCGCCGAATTTGTCCTCGTAACGCCACTGATACGGCTTGTTGTTCTCGAAATGATCGTCCGGACCTAACTCGATCGTGGGAATGTCATCGTCGTCGGACACAAGTGTACTATTCATTTACGTTACTTGTTTGTTTCTCTGAGCTCTCAGAGAACGCTGTTCTATCACTTTCGCTTGATAACCACGAAGTATTATTAGTATCGCCCGAGCAGGATCGAATAATGTCTCTGCTGTTTGAGTATGCCGTCAACCAGTTCTCTCTCGCTGATGCTTCGCTCCACACTGCCTCTGAGGCGACCCTTTCACCATCCGGCAGGCAAATCCCTGTTCGTCCGATCGCTACGTTCGCCAGCCACCACGACGAGCTCAGCCATCCTGACCGCGAGTGGACGTGTATTCCGTTACACAGCCTCGACACGGCGACGCCGACCGGAGAGTTCGTCGCCTATACTGACCACGAAGTGCGTGGTGAGATTTTCATTGTCGAACAGGACGGCGATATTGAACCAATTGCTGCTGACGAATTTGGCGCCACTCAACTCGCTGATCGGATCCGATTCTGGCACTCCGATTATCTTCCGGAGACATACCCACCAGGCTACGACGCGCCGATTGACGATCACGAGGATCCTCGACATCCCGTGGCAAATACCGACTTGCTCACAGAGTTCCGAGATTACATCACCAACGAGCGTGCGGCAACGCGGGCAAGTCATGAGACGCGGGCCCGCAACCACTCAGCACGAGCGCTGTACGAACAAGGTGGATCCGCCATCCCCGAACTGACCTGCCGTGGCGTCGACGATGGGGAATACCGCTTCCGAGTTACGCTTGATCCGGAACTAGAAGACCGTCGCGACGGTGACTGGGCATACTTTATCGAGAGCGAGTTCGATATCTACCAGGATAACGAGGTCCTGATCCATGCCGACAGCGAGGACGCTCCTGATCCTTTCCCGGTCCCTGCAGAGGTTGCACGCATCCGCGGCCTGACCATCTGGCTGACTATCAAGTGGGGAAGCATCGACGACACGGCGATGGTAAGCGCGTATCTGGAGGGCGACCACACAGTCGGGTGTTCAGAGCTCCTGAATCCAGTCCCGTTTAACCGCGAGTTCGCGGCCATCGACGACCTACAAGACGATCCGTTTCGTGAGGTCCTCGTCGGCGATCGTCCACTCACGTTCTCGAATGAAGCCGCCGCAATGAGCGCGTCCTTTGACGACGAATTGAACCAAGAGCAACAACTGGCTGTCGAATACGCCCTCCTCGCCGATGACCTGTTCTGTATTCACGGCCCCCCAGGGACGGGCAAGACCCGAACGCTCGTCGAGATTATCCGTCGGGCCGTTGCCGCCGGCGAAGATGTTCTTGTCTGTGCAGATTCCAACCAAGCGCTGGACAACCTGGTTGTCGGCAACTCAACGCCAGGTAACCCCGACGCTGGCTCACTTCACGCTTATGGCCAGCACGGCACTGCTGAGTTCACGCTTGACCGTGTGAACGCCGAACGGTCAGCACACGACATCGTCCGGACGCAGTACCACGATGTCACCGAAAGAGCCGAGGTCGTCGCCGCGACCAACAGCAGTGCCGCCACGCTCGCCCGCGAGTTCACCCTCCTGGTCCTCGACGAAGCGACGCAGGCAACCTGTACCGCCTCGTGTATTCCACTTGCCCGTGTCGACCGGGCTGTCCTTGCGGGTGATCACCGGCAACTCCCACCGTTCAGTGCGACGGAAGATCCGCCCGTCTCAAGCTATGGACTCTCGCTGTTCGAGCATGTCTACGCTGACGGTGGCGTCTACGAGGGAGTGGGTCTCCAACTGAAAACGCAATATCGGATGCACCCCGATATCGCCTACTTTTCCAATCGCCAGTTCTACGACAGGTCTCTCCGCACTGGCCGAGTCGTCAAGCCACTTGAGGACAAGCCAGCAATCGAAGGGTATGACATCGGTGGCACGGTCGACGTAATCGACCATTCCCGGGCTAACGAAGCCGAGGCGCACCTTGTCGTCCACCTTGTCCAAGACATTCTCAAGGCTGTTCCGCCCGAGGAAGTCGGCGTTATTACGCCGTACGCGGCGCACGCTTGGTTGCTCCGTGACCTCCTCAACGAGCAGATCAACTGCGCCAACGCGATCACGGTCGACACTATCGATTCCTTCCAGGGAAGCGAGAAGACCGCAGTCGTCATCTCGCTGGTTCGGAGCAACGCCGAAGGGGACATCGGCTTCCTCGGCCGGCCCGATGATGGGCCGCGCCGGCTTAACGTTGCACTCACCCGGGCCAAGCGGTACTGTGCGGTCGTCGGCGACTTCCACACACTCCGATACGATACTGACGGGAAGTGTACAGGTCTCTACCGCGACTTCCGAAATTTCTTCGAGTCGACCGGCCGTCTCAACGATGTCGACCCGGCGTTTCTGTGAGTGTGGGTCTGATAGAATACGAATGCTTGTGCAGAGCTATCTTGAAGAGTTAGTAAATTGGTAGTGACACTATCTCGAATATCCTGAGAACCTCTATCAGTCCACTCCGGAATTTCATCATCCGGTGGCCACACATCACCGGGGGCCCGACGAAAGCTACCTGATCGGTCGACGTTTCGGAATCTAGGCGCCCATCCCAGTCCCTTCCCTTTGGGTTCCCCACTCTCTTCTCGCGTGTGGTCTCGACAGGTTGAGCGTTCGTTCAGCTGCTTGCTCGACAAAGTAGCTCTGGAAAAGGATGACGCTGCCCTTGCTCTCACGTTCGGAGGACGACGTTGATATTCGTCCGGAACCGATTATCTGTGTCGTAGATGACCTTCCGTTCGGCGAGTCGATCTGTACCTGGTCGTCGCCTGGGTCCGCTGTAGCGGTCATCGGCTCCAAGCTGTGCCTTCTCGACGAGGTCATCGGTCCGACCTCAAGCTGGCGATCGCCGTCGCACCCACTGGCCAGCACGCTCGCGACATGCAACGTGCCGGCCGCGAACACGCCCTTTTTGAGTCGTACAGCGAGGGATATCGTCTTCTTTACACACGAGAAGTCGTGATCTCTCCATCGTAGACGATCGAGGCTCGCCATCGACAGGCCCACGAAGATCGTCACCGCATTCGCGAAAGAGTTGGAGGATTTCCTGAGCCAGATCGAAGGGAACGTTGGAATGAGGACCGGAATCCCTGCTGCCTGGGTCTTTGTGGGCTGCTCGTAGACTTTGGTCTGGGTGTCGCTGAACGAGCGGTGCTGTATCGTGTTGCCGTACGTGGACTCATGGAAGAGTTCATCTGCTTCTGGTGGGTCGTCGATATCACCTATAGGGATCAGTAATTCGATCCAGACACTGTCGCTATTGCTCTGTTTTGACGGCTATCGATTCGTATCGACTGAACTCTGGAAATGAACGCTAATCCCTTAGTCCCCGCAATGAGAACACTGAACCCCGCATTTGATCGCGGAGATCGGGTTTTCTTCGCAGAGGTTTTGACCGCAGTTACTACACACGATGCTTTCGGTCGTACCGACACCGCTTCCATATCCAATGGTGACTGATTGGGATTCATCTCCTGTGGTAAGTTCGAAAGTAACCTCACCCCGTTCGTACTCTACTTGAGTCAGAGTGAGGGGTTTCACCCTGACATCGATTGCATGTCGGCTCCTGATTTCCCGTTGTCGTTCAGGAAAGCCCCGCTCTCGAGCTTCGCGTAAATCAGCTAATTCTTCTTCGATGTCCTTGTACGCGGATTTGACCTCTTTCCGTTCCTTGAGTAATTCCATCCGCTCAGATTGGGCACTCTGTTCGATGGCTACGTTCAGTTCGTCAACCTTCGACGAAAGCGTCGTATGCTTCCCTTCCAACTCTTCCATTCGTTGTTCCTGCATCTGGCGGTATTCCTCGACCTCTGAATCCGCGGCTCGGGATGCTTCCTGATGTATTTCGTCTATCCGTGGTTGGATGCGATCCACAAGGATCTCACCGGCATCCCGAACAAGTGGTTCGACATCACACCTCTCGATGTCGGTTCGACCAGTTTTGATTGAATCTTTCTCGAGGGACGTCTGCTCCAGGAACGTCTCTTCCAGTTTTGCGAGGGGCTCTTCTGACCGCAGGTCGATCGCAGCCGCGCGAAGCAGTTCCGTTTGATACTCGCTGACCGTCTCGATACTCACCTGAAACAGGATCACGACCGCGGTCCGATCGTAAAATGGTGTGAAATTCGTCTCAGTGACTTCTACTGTGTCGTTTTCGATCCAGCTAGGTGGTTCAACGCTGGTTCTCGATGTATCCACAGAGACTTTTCCGACGGGACTCCGTTCACTCGCTTCAGTCAAGAGCTCCTGAAAGAACGAACTCTCCGGGTGGAGTGCTCGTACTAAGTCATTGTCAGCATCGGCGTCATCACCAATGACGATAGACACAGTCTCGGTGATCAGTTCCGTCTCAGCGTCTTCGTCGGGTGTTACCCTCCAGTTGTCACCTTGTTTTTCGATTGAGCAGCCGACCGAAGGTAGGTACACTTCGGCAAACCGCTCTACAGCGGATTGTGTGATCGCAACTGAGGCGTCAGTCATCGCTCGCCCCCAGATCGAATCCTTCGAAAACGCCGTCGTTGAACTCTTCGAGTTTGTCCGCTAACTCTCGCTGTTCCTGAAGGTCGATAGCCATGTCGTCAAAGTCGTTTTCGAGATCGACTTCCGAATCGGCGTTGACCAGTCGCTCGAAGATTTCGTCCTCGAAACTCGTTCCCGACTCCTCCAGCCGGCTCAATATTGAACTCAGTTCACCGACGGTCTGTTGGAAGAGATCGATCTTGTGGTACAATTTATCCAGTACATACTCTTCGATGGTGTCCCGCAGCGCCATGTTGAAGATGTACACTCGCCGTTTCTGACCGATACGGTGAATGCGTCCAATACGCTGCTCGACGCGCATCGGGTTCCAGGGGAGATCGTAGTTCACCATGATATTGGCAAACTGGAGGTTGCGGCCCTCACTCATCGCGTCCGTCGAGACGAGGACACCACCCTCTTTTTCGAAATTCTCGACGATCTGCTCTTTCTCCTCACTGGAGTGTCCACCGTGGAACGAATGGACAGTGTATCCTTCCTCGGCCAGTCTATCGAGGACTTCGCGTTGGGTCGCTCTGAATTGCGTGAACACGATTACTCGTCCCATCTCGACGTTTTCACGGGCTTCCTCGACGATATCGAGCAGTCGTTCTTGCTTGGTCACAGTGTCGATATTATCGATGAGATCCAGAATCGTCTCCAGTTCATCCGCGTGAGTGAGCTCGTTTTGCTCGTATAGTCGTTTCTCGATCGTCTCTTTGAGTGCGGCAGGACTGCTGACCACCTCCTTCTGGAGAAGCATCAGTACGAGTTTCTGCCCTTGGTCCTGGCTGTATGCTCCCTTGACGTAATCCGAGACTGCCTGGTAGAGTTCTCGCTCGGCAGGACTCGGATCGAACTTTCGGGTGTCGATAACCCTCTCAGTGAAGTCAATATCAGTGTCCGCTCGTCGGTTGCGGATCATGACTTTATTCAGCCGGTCCTGGAGTTCCTCTCGATTGACCAGTGTCTCCTGACTGCTGTTCACGAAGTAGTGATGAAAGACGTCGCGAGTTCCGAAAAGGCCGGGTCGGAGCAATGAAACAACGTTGTAGAGATCCGTGAGTTCGTTCTGGATTGGCGTCGCTGTCAGGAAGAACGCGTAGTTGTAGGTGAGTTTGTCGATCAGGTCGTAGCGATCTGTGTCTTCGTTTTTGACGTAGTGGGCTTCGTCGAGAACGAGGACGTCCCAGTCTCGGTTGAGCACTGTCTGCCTGTGCCTGTCGCTCTTGGCCGTGTCGATGCTTGCGATGATGTAGTCGTGCTGGTCAAACCCAGAGAACTCATCGTCGTAGTTACAGACGAATTCGAGACCGAACTTCTCGCGCATCTCTGCCTGCCACTGCTTGGCTAGCTGGGCCGGCGTCAGGATGAGTACGGAGTCGTCAGTCTGCCTGAAGTGCATCTCCTTGAGGATCATCCCGACCTCGATCGTCTTCCCGAGTCCGACCTCATCAGTGAGGAGAGCCTTCCCGTCCATCTCGAACAGCGCCCGATACGCAGCATCGACTTGATGTTCGAGCAACTTCACCGAGTTTTCGTCGAGCTCTTTGAGCGAGCGGAGTTCCGAGTCCGGCTGACCCGCTTGGAGACGAACGGCCTGGACAGTCCGGACGTGATCCTCGGGATTTTGGCCCTCAGACAGCGATGCGAGAAGATCGTCCGCAGATTCGTGCGTGACCTCGATGTCCACGAGGTCGTAGCTCCCCATATCACAGTAGCATCGGGGGCGGGAAGATAGATTTTGCGACGCTTTGGAGTAGGGAGATATAGATGATCAGCCGTATGTCAGCCATTTTTCAAAGTGATAGGATGACCATAGTTCTTATTGACTCGGGCTGAGGTGTGTGTAGATACCAACAGATGGCAGAAACAGAACCGCTGTCCACCACTCTCTCGGATACGGTGACGCTGAGTCGTGAACTACGAGAGGAAGGACAGATAGACGGGCAGGTAAAACTCTACAACGTCGAAGACGACGGTGAATTCGAGTCCGACGCCGAGCTCTTCTTCGAGCGAACGCTGATGACGCAGGGGCTTCGGGAAGCGCTGACTATTCTGCGTGATTCGCTGACCGGAGACGACCCTCGTGGCACCCATATCCTCTACGGGCCCTACGGAAGTGGGAAATCTCACCAGATGGTCGCGCTTTACCACTGTTTCGACGATCCGGCAGCAGCCGGTGAGTGGGCCAGCGACTCCGTCGAGGGCTTCGACGCCGCGCTTCCGGACTCCGCGATCCCGATCACGGTCGCGATGCAGAACGAACAGTACGAGTACCTCTGGGAGCCGTTCTTCGAGGCGCTAGACTACGACCCCGGGACGTACGAATCGGGCGGCTATCCCGACATGCAGACGATCAAAGAGGCCGTCGGCGACGACACGGTCGCGTTCTTCGTGGACGAACTCGAGGACTGGTTCGACACGCTTCAGGGCGACCGCAAGAGTGCGAACAAGGCCTTCCTTCAGGCTCTCCTCGAATCAACGGCTCTCTCCGATCTGGAGCTCTACACCATCGTCTCTGTCCTCCGTGAGGGTTCCGAGGTTCACGATATTCTGAATCGCGAGCAGGCAGTCGAAGTCAACATGAACAACCAGGTGGACAAGCGCGAAGTCTTGCGCCACCGCCTGATCGATTCCGTCAACGAAAGTGTTGCTCGGGAGATCGTCAACGAATACTTCGACGCTTACGACCAGTCCGACCACGTCGATCTGCCCGACGACCTGCTGTCGGACATGCACGACCTCTACCCGTTCCACCCCGTGCTGATGGATGCCCTCGAGACGCGTTACTACGCTGACGAGGGTAACCAGAACACGCGCGGGATGATCTACCTCTTCTCGAAGGTCCTGCTCGAGATGCGAGATCAGACCGATCTGATCACGCACGGGGACATCGACGCCATCGAGTTCGAAGACGAACTGGCGAAGATCAACTACGAGCGCCTAAACGCTGCGACTGGAGACATACAGAACCGGATTGATACCGATGAGGTTCCGCACGGTCGCCGAATCCTGAATACGATCCTTCTCTACTCGCTCAAGCCCAGCGAGGGCGAAGGAGCAAACGTCTCTGAAATCGTCATGGGGGCGTACCGGACCGGCGACCTCGTCTCCGACGTCGTTCTCAACCTCGAACGGTTGCACGGCGTCGCTTGGCATCTCCACAAACTCAACGGCAAGTACGCGATCCGCGATCGACAGAACCCGAACGCGCTCATCCGAAACGCAGCCGTTGACGTCTCGGAAACGTCTGCGAAGGCGGAGATTGCAGATTTCATCACTGACATCTTCGGCTCTAATGCACACCCTGTCGGATTCAGAACGAACGACATCCAAGATATTCCAGACAACCGCGAGATCAAGGTTGTCGTCAAGGATGATCAGTGGACGCAGGAAGAAGTCAAGCAGGTAATCACGAATGACGGCCGTGGGCGCGAGTGGCGAAACACCCTCGTGTTCGTCCAGCCATCGGGCGACAAGGCAATCGAATCCGGGACTCGCTACATCGACAAGGCTCGCTACATCGAAGGGGCACGCCAGGTCCTCGCCGACGAATCCCTCGATGATGAGATACGGGCGTCGATCCAGGGAATGAAAGACCAGGAAGAGGACGAACTCCGGGAAGAGATTCAGCTCCTCTACGGTGAAGTCCTCGACGGTGACGACCTGCTCAACGAGTTCGACCTCGCGGCCCCGATGGATCTCGACGTGTTCGTCCTGGACGAGGCAGAACTCGATGCGTCGAATATCGCCGACTCTGCTGCGGCCGACCCGTTCGACATCCAGGGCCACATCTGGTCGATCGCTGAGGATCTGCTCGATCGGCGTGGCGAAGCGTCTATCGAAGATATCTACGAGCAGTTCCTGCGCGATCCGGAGCTTCCCATCCCGGGGAGTGCCAACGACGTGCTGAACGCGACTGTCGAGGCGCTCGATGACAAACCAGTCCTCGCCAGAGACACTGGCGGGTTCCGCGATGACCTCTCCGGAAGTTCTCTGGACACCGTTCTGGTCCATCAGGACGACGTGAAGGTCTGGGGTGTCGATGACGTCGAGCAGGAGCTTCGACAGCGCTTCGGCAGCGGGACGACGGCCATCGACATTGGCGACTTCGAGCTGGATCTCGTCGAAGATGGGGAGGTCTGGATCGACGGTGACAGCCACGACGTCGTGATGCGGGCGATCGGCCGTCTGAGCCAAGAGGATCAGTACGTCATCGTTCGTGGGAACGAGATTCTCGACAAGCCGAAGTCTGACGCGACGCTCCGTGACGTCGGCAGCGCAACGACGGTTGGCGCGTCGTACATCGTCGATCAGATTGAGGCGAAGATCAGCGAGGACGGATACGCGAACCTCGACACGATTATCGGCGAAATTCGCGCCGACGAAACGGTGTTCCTGCCACCGGACGAAACCGAAACCGCAGCTCGCGAGGCCGTCAACGAGTTCCTCGTAGACGACTACCTTCTCGAAGCCGGTGGTCGCTACCTCGATTCGCTGGGCGATCGCGACCCGACGACGGTCAAGGTCGTGCCGACCGTTCCGGATCGGATCGGTGAGCAGATTCTGGAGTACATCGACGACCTGGATGCCGAGGACCAATTCACCGTGAACAAGGTCGCCGAGCGCTTCGACAGCAGTATTTCGGAGTACATGGTTCGGACGTACCTGCTGGAGAACATCGGCAAGGACGAGCAACCGGAGTACGTCGTCAACACGACCGGCTCGGACAAAGCGTCCGACTGGGTCCCAGGATATCCGTTCCGGCGGGCCGATCCAGAGGCCGAGACGTGGCGCTTCGAGTACAAGGGCGACGACATTGCCGCTCTCCGGACGAAGTGGCGCGATAATCACCAGACCGGGACTGTCGAGTACGGCGACGTCACGTTCATGCTGCCCGACCGTGAGGGCGTCCCGGGCGCGTTGCAGGGGACTGCTGACATCGAACGGACACAAGTGAGCCTGACGCTGGTGTCCGAGCAGGACTATACGAAGGTGCAGGATCTGTTCGAGCGGATGCCCGACGAAGCGTCAAGTGTGAAGGTCGAGATTAGCTTCCAGACGGAGTGAGCGCTACGAACTGGCGGTTTGGTGCTTACCAGTGTGATGCGCTCGGGCCGGGCCAGACTTCGATCGCCTGCTCGGAAAGCCACTCTCCGCGCTCGGCGATTGTCTCCTCATTCCACTCCTCCGGCCAGTTCGTGACGAGGTGTTGATTCACCCGGAGTACCGTGTACTCCTGGATCGAGTCACGCTTGTCATCCCATGCTGCGTTCGAAATCGAGGGATTGAGTTTGTCAGTCAGGACCGTCAGATTACCGATCGTGTTCTTGATTT
Source organism: Halapricum desulfuricans (assembly GCF_017094465.1). NCBI lineage: Archaea > Methanobacteriati > Methanobacteriota > Halobacteria > Halobacteriales > Haloarculaceae > Halapricum > Halapricum desulfuricans. The sequence goes on along the minus strand of NZ_CP064792.1, from coordinate 98,335 downwards.
CGTCTCGCTCCATTCGCTCAACCTCCGCTGCCCGTTCGCCGGGCAGCGACCAGTGATGTGACCACTCCTGTGGGAGAAGATGCTCGATTTCCAGATCCTGCGTGATCTCCAGCGTCTCGCTGTATCCAGTGTCCCGGAGATTTCGCTCGATCGCAGCGAACACCATCTTCAGCCGTCGCTGATTGATCCGTGCCCAGTACTGTAGTTCGACCATCGATTCGCTGACCTCGTCGTCTTCGGGCCAGTAGTCGCTCTCACCCTCCTTGCTCTGGAAGTACCCGACGACGGTGTCCCCGACCTCTTCAGAGTCGGTTTGCTCGAGCACTTCCAACAGCTCGATGAATATGTTGTTGTAGTTCTTTGTCGTCAGACGGCACAACATGCGACGCATCAACCAGCTTTCGATCGCTTCGATTGCTTTCACTCGCTGGGAGTCCGGGATGTCGTCCTGACCGAACATCCAGAGGAGAACCGGAAACGGTGTCGTCGTATCGAGAACGTCTAGACGGTGGAAAAAGATTCCCTCACGCGACTCTGTGTCCGATTCGGAGATCTGCTGATAGATCGACGCGTAGTGGTCGATATCCCGAACGACTTCCTCGGTGGTGTGGTCGGTCCGATCGAGGTACTTGCGAAAAGCCGGGAAGAGCTTCTTGGCCCGGACCTGCTGGCGCATCTTCATCGTGAGCCAGTGCATAATAAATACGTCTATTTTCGGGCGTTCCAGACGACCCTGCGAGATGTCCTCTCGCCACTCGTCCTCGTCGAACTGAGCCCAGTACGTGTCGTGCAACTCCCCGGGATCGGTCTGTTCGATGGCCGCCTCACGGAACAGGTAGTTCTTGATCAGATCGGCGGCGAGCAGTGGAGTTCCGCGGGCGTTCAGCGTCTCGAAGATAACTTGCGCGTCGTCGTTGTCTTCGAGATCGATGACGACGACGCGGATCAGCGTCCACATCGTGGTCACCAGAGCGTCAAGTCGCTCGTTTGCTGGCTGTTCGCCGCTCTCGATCCACTCCTTGATCCGGGTGCGGAAATACCGGAAACACTCGTGGAGTATCTCGTCGCCATCGAGTTCGGACACGTCGGAGTCGGGATCGGAGAGGGACATCACATTAATGAATGCGTCCTGGTCCGCTTCGATCGGCCAGACCTTGAGTCGGTCCGTGTCCTCCCGAATCAGGTCCCTATCGTTGAACATCAGCTTCTCGAAGACCGAGGCAGATCCGGAGTCATCGAGATCCACCGATACTGCACGTGCGGCAGAGAGGAGCACCTGTAGCGTGATGAGTCGCTGTTGGCCATCGATGATTTCCCGGGTCTCTAACTTCTGGGTGGGTGTCGATTGCTGATCGAGAACGATCGCACCCAGGAAATGTGGCGACGTTTCGAGTTGGGCGTCGTCGCGCTCTATCTGTGTCTCTGCCTCCTCCCGGCGGGTCATCAGCTCGTCGACGACGAGCCGGAGGTCCTCCCAGAGGAGCTGCCAGTGTTCCTCCTCGTTCCAAACGTAGGGGCGCTGAAACCTCGGTACGACGTACCTCGTATCCTTCCGAAAGATGTCCTTCAGATCGAGCGTGTCCGCTTTCATCGATGCTCAAACGTTTACCTGACTGGCATATAAGCGGTTTGCCTGTGACAGACTTGACGTTGAATCCAAAAGTAGTGTTTTATTTACACAACCCGATGATACATCTCTCTCCGTCTTTTGAAAGCCGTTTCTCCGCCTTCAAGGATATCTTGTGCTAGTGCTTTGATTTCGTCGTCGTCGATGGAACCACAATCCCGATAGAAACCAGCACGTCCATTAGATCTCATTACGACTATCTGCTCAGCATCGCCTATGATGGGGATATTCGCGTTATGCGTCGCTGCGACCACTTGTCGGTCCTGCTTGATCGAACGGAGAATATCCACCACATCAGTGAAGATGAATTTATTGTCGAGCATATCTTCCGGTTGGTCTATGATTAACGGAACTTCACGCTCAATCATCGCGATGGAAAGAAGGGCTGTGCATTGCTGACCATCGGACATCTCATTGAGTTCTTTCCAACCGCCATCATTGAGTTCGATGACCGGCCGATCGTGAATCTCGTAAAGCTCTAACTTAGTCAGCTGCTCAACGAGGTCGTCATGAGTGACGAAATTCTCAGCAGTCGTCGGGGTGACATCGGCGAGTTCACAGAGAGTTTCGGTATCATTATTACGAACAATCTCGGCTAATTCTGGCGGATCGATGGTTTCAGTGATTTGCTCTTTATGCTCAGTCCAGACACCCGAACCTTCCAGCACGTGGTTGACCCAGTCCGTGTATTCATCCCGGTTCGATTGGCTGTGAAGTGACACTCTGACGTTGCCTAACTGAGCATTCAGTTCTTCAATCCCTTCCTTTCTGGCCTGGCTGAGATTTTGTCGGGCCGCTTGGAGGTCGTCCAGAAGATCAGCTTTCTCACCACGGGCGTCTCGTAGGCGTCCCCGTTTATTTTCCAAGTCTTCCGATACACCTCTCAAATCCTCTAATTCGGCCTTTTTATCGAAGAATTCCTCAATATCGACACCAATCTCTTCTTCGATCTCGTCTGCAAGAGACTCGTGCTCTTTCTCGCGCTTCTCATTCTCCTCGTTCCACTTCTCGCGAATATCTTCGATGTCTCCACGCCCCTCATTGACAATTCTTTTTAGCTCCTTCTCATGTTCAGCGATATCGTCTTGTAGTTCTGAAATCGTCTCATTTACAGATTGAAGCAAATCTTCGTTCGGACCATCGTCAACCTCGGTGAGCGATAGCTGGTCAGCGAGAGCGAGCGATGAGACTTCTTCCTCTAAGGCTTCGACATCTCCAATGACGTTACTGAGCGCCGCTCGTTCTTGTTCCCACTCCTCCTGGCCCTCGACGTATTCTTCTACACCCTTCTGCTCCATCACCTCGACCTGCTGTTTCAACGCTTCAAACCTCTCTTTTTCGGCCTTAAGAGAGTCTACCTCCTCACGGAGATCAGCGATCTCACGGTTTTTTGCTCTAATATCCTGTTTTACCGACTCACGTGCCTCGATTTCGTCATTGATGTCGAAGTAGGAGTCGAGTAGATCCAGTTGATCAATCTCATTCCGAGCTAACTCGACTAGTTCTCTCTGGCTGTGGATCTCGACATCGAAAAATTCCGTTCTAAACTGCTCAATCGTGAGGTCCACTTCCTGTGGCTCGCTATCCTCAGTATTCGGTATCCGTTCGATTTCCGGTTCTTCGCCGTACTCACGTCTAATTCGGTATTGATCACTATTCGTAGCAGTGACTAACACTTCCACTATCCCATCGGGTCGAAGGGTGTTCTCAATGAGAGCGTTATAATCGTCTTCGATATCATCCGAGCGTGGATCGATGTCCAGAGCGTAACGGATCTGTTCGATGACAGTTGATTTTCCTGTCCCTTTGCCCCCGATGAGACAATTGAGATTCTTATTCAGTTGGAGATGTCTGTCCTGAAGGAACCCGTTGTGACTGAGCAAACCATCCACACTCGGATGCGTGGTTGGTTCACTAGTCAGGGAGAGCCGGGACTCTGGGTCCGCAAACGCTGTACGCAGTCCCTCGAAGGTGGGTGAATCCATCTTGATAAAGGTATATCTTGATCCGATATCTGCCAAGGAATGGGCGTCAGAAGAGCGGATGTGAGCGAAGTCCTCGAATTCATCGGCCGTTTCCTCTGCGACGACTTCCAGAGCAGCGACTCTTTCGGGATCAAATACCTTCTGCCGAGTCGGATTGTTTCGATCAGTCAGCTCGAAGTCAGCACCAGCCTCCACATCAATGTGCGCTAATATCGGAAGGCCCCCATAATCGCGAGTCTTGTCACAAATTTTCGGAATCGTGTCTTCAGCGATCGCATGTTCCGGGTCTCCTCTGATGCCGATATCATGTAGGAAGGGAGACAAGGCATCAGCTTCCTCGGGAGGGAAGACTGCAGTCATGTGTATTTGATGTTCCCCGCTTTGTCCCGTTGTAATTTCCACCCCGGGCAGAACTGTGACGCTTGAACCCTCAGCCGCCTCTTGAAGCTGTTCGAAATACTCTCCGGTATTGTGGTCGGTGACAGCCACTAGGTCGAGGTTCTTATTTTCGAACTCCGCGACTAGATCATCTGGCGCAGCATCTTTATCGTCGTAATCGTGTGATCCGGGTGTATGTATGTGGAGGTCCGCTTTGTAGAACTTCGCTCCGCCTGGCGTATCAAATGATACCATGAAGTGGAATTCAATTCACTTGTCGTTGGTAAATAACTAATGGGACGTGAACTCTATGAGGTGGTTTCACTGTACTACGGCTGAACTGTCCAGCGGCCAGCCCTGAGCCAATCTCACCCTCAAGGAATCTTGACAACAAGGATGCAAGAGCTCGATAGTAGATTATTCTTGGATAATCTCATCCACAATGGAAGTTGCCATCCGAGCCAGTTGAGAGAACGCACACTTATTGGGCTCGCCTGTATTCGATGCTACATACTGTACTCATGTCTGAGCAATCCGGATCTTCACAAGGTCGGCAGGAGCGGACTGAACTCCCCATCGAGCGTGGCTTCCCCATCGAGCGCGTGAACGAGATTGCTGAGAAGGAAGGACGGGCGAAGATGTACTACCGCCCGATCTACACGATGCACAAATGGTGGGCTCGCCGTCTGGGCTGTGTCTTCCGCGCGATTTCTCTCTACACCCTACTCGACGATCCAGAGAAGGTGCAGGTATTCGAGCCCGGTCACGAAGGCGGTACACTCGCTGACTACGGCGACGACGCCGATGGTGAGTCCGACCTCGACGTGGCGTCGCTGCTCGAACGCGTGGACATGAGCGATCCAGAGAGTCTCTGGGAACTCTACCCGAAGGACGTCCGCGTCGAGGACAAGAAGATTCTCGACCCGTTCATGGGTGGCGGTACGTCGCTGGTCGAAGCCTCACGCTTCGGGGCTGAGGTCGTCGGCAACGACCTGAATCCTGTCGCGTGGTTCGTCACGAAGAAAGAACTCGAAGCGGGCCAGACCGATGTCGAAGAGCTTGAAGAAGCTTTCGAGCAAGTGAAAGAGGATGTCGCCGACGAGATTACGCAGTACTACAAGACACCCTGTCCGAACGGCGACCACGAAGCGGACGTGATGTACAACTTCTGGGTGAAGGAGTTGGACTGTGTCTCCTGTGGGCACACTGTTCCCCTGTTCAAGGACTATCGCGTCGCCGCGGGGCGCTACGAGAACGACGACAAGTACAACGTTCTCTGTCCTGACTGCGGCGCGGTGACGCTGGTGGACGACTGGCAGTCCGAGAGTGTCTGTAACGACTGTGGACACGGCTTCGTTCCGAAGGAGGGGAACGTCTCGCGAGGCGGGAAGTACAACTGTCCCGACTGTGGACAGAAGTACGCGATAACGGACGCGATTCAGGAACAGGGCGGGTACGATCTGCGGCTCTACGCTCTGGAGTACTACTGCGAGCATTGTGATGACGCTGGTGAGTCAAAGGCCGATCAAAAAGGGTACAAGGAGGCAGAGAAGGAAGACAAAGAACTGTATCGTCAAGCTAAGCAAGAGTGGGAGGAAAGTGACCATCTTCATGAATATGTGCCGAATGAAGAAATCCCAAAAGGAGCAGTTACGGCATCTTCATCAGTAAATGGAAACGACGTTTTCGAACACGGATACGACCATTGGTGTGATCTGTTTACTAAGCGCCAGCTTCTTTCTCTATCAAAGCTGCTGAAGGCTATCGAAGGAGTGTCAGATAAGAATGCTCGAGAGTATCTGCTTCTAGCTTTCTCTGATTCTATTAGGTATAATAATACCTTCGTGACATACAATAACGGATACAATAAAGCAGACCATTCATTCAAAACAAATTCTTTCGTGCCGACTATGTCTCCTGTAGAAAACAATGTCTGGGGGACGAAGTTCGGTTCCGGTCCGTTCACCACTGTTTGGGAGAGAGTACTGAGTGGTGTAGAATATGCAAATTCACCGTCAGAGCGCTATGTCGTTGACGGTGAGAATAACGAAGCGGAAGGATTCCCACCAATCGAAGCGAACGCAACTCTGTCATTAGGGGACGCAAGGCAATTAGACGCTGAAAATGAATTTGATGCGGTAATCACAGATCCGCCATATTACGATAACGTAATGTATTCTGAGATTTCCGACTTCTTCTACGTCTGGCAAAAAATCCTACTCAAAGACCACTACGAGGGGTTCCAAGCCGAAAAAACGCCCAGAGCCGAATCGATCGTCACGAATCCGTATCTTGGTAAAACTACTGAAGATTTCGAACATGAAATAGGCCAAGCGTTCGAAACGATTCACCGATCACTCAAAGAAGACGGTGTGCTTACCTTCACATATCACCATAGTGACTCTGAATCCTGGGGAGAGTTACTAGGATCGTTATGTACTGCTGGCTTCGAAGTGACGGCCACCTATCCACTTACTGCGGACATTAACAAATTCATAGGCGGTGAAGCAGTCTCTTTTGACATAGCTATCGTTGCCCGTCCCATTGACGACACAGAGGCAGCATCGTGGAACTCCCTTCGTCGCGACATCTACCGCACGGCCCGCCGGACCCGAAAACAGCTCGAAGAGAACCGCGAGCTCTCCCGCGGCGATATCGGCGTGATGGAGATGGGTGCGTGCTTCCGCGAGTATTCCAAACACCACGGGAAGGTCCAGCGCGACGGCGAGATCATGGACGCAAAGGAAGTCGTCCAAGAGATCTACGGCATTATCCAGGAGGCCAGCGATATCGGCGTCGAGGACGTGTTCATCGACCTACTGGACACGCCGAGTCCGTCCTTCGACGACGTCAATAAGCTCTGCAGGGGGACCAACGCCACGCCGGAGGACCTCAAGGAGATGCGCCTATACAACCAGGACGACGGCTTCGAACTCGGCACCTGGGACAACGAGAAGCGCCAGGCGTACATCCAGGAGCGCGCCAACGGCGACGGCGGCGACCATCTCTCGAACCTCGACAAACTCCAGTTCCTCCGCTACCGCTACGAGAAGGGCCAGTCCGTCCAGAACTACGTCGAGAAGTGGGGCGTCGATGACGACCTGCGTGAGCTCGCCGGTCGGCTCGCCGATGTAACCGGCGACGATACTTACACACGAGTGCTCGGCGATCGGGACATCACGAGCTACTAACGAGTCATCCGATTTTCGGAACGTCGAAGATAATTCAGAATACCAGTCTTTGAATGTCGCCCTTGGTTGTAAGCGGAACGCTCAAGAAACCCGAAGGAGTCATCAAAAGTAACCTGTGCGTCCCTTTCGTGCCGGAGAGACGATATACGAACGATCAGTAGCGATCGATGCGAGCACTATCGATGGCCTCACAGTGACAGTCGCCGTTACTGCTGATCGTACTGACGAACTCGATATTCTGGATAATATCTATACCGCTGCTGAGGACTATTCGTTCTACCCGTTCCGAGACAAATCGCACGACATCGAGTACGAAGAAAGCCGAGATCTCTTCGAGATCGCAATCGAGTCAAATGAACACTTCCTGGCGGCGACGACCCATTTGGGAAACGATGGTTCCGATCGGGAGAGGGTCGAAGCAGTCCAGTCGGCCGTTCTCGTGAAAGAGCTGGGTCTCACGGATGCACTCGTTATTCTCGACGGAGACGAAGACAAAGCTGAGCGATTTGGGCGGGCAATCACCGGTATCTCGGATACTTGCCCTCCGACTGCGACTTGCATTCAGTCTGAGCTTTATTATCCGAGTTCGCTCCTTGCGGACCTCTGTGCGAGTCATTTAGCATACGAAATTGAACACCCACGCCACTGTACCGAAGTCACTCCCTCTGCACCGGTCACCAAGGAGGCATTCAATGATCATTGGGGATCAGCATACCATAGTATGATTAATTCCTCGGATAGGGTTGAGACAGAACCAATTGAGCAACGACGTGCAGAAACCGTCCGGACTCGCATTAATTGCTGGTTTGAAGGCTATATGGGCGGTGGCGAACCAATGCCATACGACCAGTCAGTACAGCCTATTGTTCGATACGCACGGGAGGAAGGATACGAAGAACTCGCTACCAAACTCTCTCAAGTATAGGTATCAGGTGCGTTTCCTGTGCCCACGTCCGTCTTCAACGCCCATTGGCTTGCGCCGCCGGGCTTGCGGGTCATGGTCACACAGGCTCTACGCAGCACCACTGCGCTCATGTCTAGGTACTATACGCTGGCATATAGAAGTTTGGATGAGGGGAAAGTAGAAAGGGCCTCTCTTCCCACAGTCAGTTGGATAACACTTCATTTTTTACTCTATGGTACGGTGTAGTGAGCAATGGCTAGTCCTGGGCAGATCCCCGGTCGATACAATATCATCGTCAAAGGTGAATACGAAACGTTCGAGCATCAGATGCCTGTTGAGGAGTATATCCAGCGATTGGACAACGACGATGTTCCAGAGAAAGTGAGCGTGGTTGGTCTGGAGAAAGCGTTTGAAGACAGTGACTTGGCAGAAAAGCTAGCTCAGACAATGGATCGACGTGCAAACGATCTCGAGTATCAGAGCCCGACAGTCCAGTTCGTGGTGGAAGGATCGTTTCATCGTCAAGGGAAGACCTACGACTTGCGGTATGACGGTGAACTCTACTCCTTGCAGCAAATATTCGGTCCGCAGATTGAGCGGAAAGAGGAAGGCGACTGGTTAGTTGCCCCCTTCTGAATCGTTAATAATCAGCGCGGTTTTTCCGGCTCACAGGAGCTTCAGTGGCCCCTCTTTCGTGACCTCCCCTGCGCCGTTCTGGAGGAAATAGAGATCAATCCATTCGCTACCATCCTCTCGGCAGAAGACCGGGATACAGGTCGTCGCGTGTTCGTAGTAGTTACCACACCGAGTTTCGATCTGATCACGAGTCCAACTCCCACCTTGTTCTAAGTCGTCACGATTTCTGACGTTCCACGAGTGCTCGTTGGCAGCGGCTTTCACCACCCGGAGAGAGAATTCTTTCTCATCGCGGAACGTGAACGGACCACTCATATCTCGTGCTCGTTCCAAGTCAGTCTTGTCTGCCCCATCCAATGCGAGCTTGTTTTCGAATACTGCACGAAATGCTCGCAGTTCAGGATACTCTTCGACGAGAAGTTTGTGTAGATAGTCGTGTACAGTGTCGTCGTAGTCCTCGAGCGTGAATCCATTCTCAGGCGAGATGATCTCTAACTCAGCGTCCGTCTGCTTCACGCGACGGGTTCTCGGCTCCAGAAGCGGGCAGAGGAACCCAAGATGGTCTGCATACAGCAGGTATGCGTAGCTGAAGAGCCGGGATCGAGACGGCGATTCCTTGACTGGGTCGTGGCCTTCAGCATAGTACTTCGAGTCGAGAACAGCGAGCGTTTCTTCTCCCCGCTCGATCGCGTGGTCTGGCTGGTGGTAGATGCCGCCCTCTCCTTCGAACGGTTTCACAGTCGGCGACCGAGCAGAGGTCACGTTCATCAGATCGTCGAGGTAGTCGTACTCTCTGACGCTCTCGAGTTGCCGTTCGATAACCACCTGTGAATACTGTTCGAAGAGCGACTCCATGTTGAGTACGTAATCGACAGTCAACTCCCGCTGCCCTTCCTGCAACTGCTGGCCGAGCGACGAAGACGCGATGGCCTTCGAAACGTCCAGTGCTTTCTGGTAGTAATGCCGTTGCTTTGGAAGATCGTACAGTGAGAAACTCCGATACTCAGGCATCTTTCGCGGAGAGCTCGTGACACCGATTTCTTCTAATTCACGCACTTCGCGATGGACCTGCGAGAAGATATGATCGTACGCAGGGTGATCGTATTCGTCGGAGTGTTCACGGAAGAGTCGGAGTAAGACGGTCCCAGCGTAATGGAGCAGCGAATTTGCGGGGTTGTCGTATTCGACTTCTTTGAGAATGCAGTGCACCTGCGTACTGCCTTCTGCTTGATTCACGAGCGTACGCTCGACGTCAATTTCTCCACGGACATCATCAAGATCTGCCCGTCTCGTCTCCAGATTTCTAATGAACCCGTTGCGATGGATGATGTCGATACCCTCGAGATAGTTGATCGCGAGGATGAGGAACACATCAGAGAGCTCGATATCGTCGGATAGGAAGCTCTGGAGAGGAACACCGTGGTACTCGATGGACCTGTTTTGATCGTAGACAGCCAGCACCATATCGAAGATGTGTTCCCAGTCGATCTTCGGATTGATCTGGATTTTCGACGACGGCGTCAGACTCACGACACCGACGACGTCGCTCGCTTCGATGCGGAGATTAGTCCCCTTCAACGTCGCAGTGACGACTTTGTATTCTGTCTCGTCGTCGAATCCCTTCTGAGTCTTCTTGTATACTCCAGGACTGATCTGATCGAAGTTTGCGCGGCGAAGCTGTTCACCGATCGACCCCGGGCAGTCCTCGATGAGAATTTGCCCGCGTTCTGGCACGTCAAACGTCTTTGGGGCGAATTTGTACTGTCTATCTACGCTACTGCTCATAGGATCCCATCTGTCGCTGCTCGGACTCGAGTTCCCGCTTCGCTAGATCGGCAGCCGGTTTGAGATTGTATTCTTCGAACTGGTCGTTGAGCGCTCTGTAGTGGTTCTCAATCCGCTCGATCTGGGGGAAGGCAGCTGAATTAAGCAACCGTGGGACGATGTACGTTCGGAACGCCTGACCAACGGCTTCCCCTGGGTTGTCGAGATAGAGATCTGGGTCGCTTGTAGCCTCACCCAAGAAGCGAGCGATGTCCTCGTAGTGCATCGGTCCGAATCGCATTATCGGGCCCTGTGATGTCTGGTCGTTGCCTTCATTGATCCCTTTGTAGTCTATCTCGAATAATTCGAGAAGGTCCGATTCATCGAACACGGGCGAGCCGCCATCGCTCACTTGCTCGATATGGTCATCGATGAATTTCTCGAAGAGCTCCCGACGACTCTCGTCACTATATTCATCCACCTCGATCATAGCGAAGCGACGAGTGATTGCATTGTCCAGCTCGTTCACCGTTCGATCGGACATGTTCATCGTACAGATGAGATTCACATCGTCGTTGAGGGTGATCGGCTCGCCGTCATCTGTTTCGATGAGTTCCTGCTGTGGGTTCTCGATGGCGGTGTACAGAGGACCGAAGATTTTGGAGATGTCAGCACGCGTGATCTCGTCGAGGATCACGGTGTAATCGATCGCGAAGTCTTTTGACCGCTTGATCGCCTCCGAAACGCAGCCCAATTCAGTCTGGTAGTTGAGTCGGTGACCGCTAAGTTTCGGCCCGATTCCACCGATGATATCCTTCGCTGTCCAAGACGGTGTCGCGGTGTTGAGTGAATAACCGATTGACTCTTCTAGGGCGAGTTGCTTCGCGAACGTGGTTTTCCCCGTACCAGTTGGACCGTAAAGAACGACAGGTTTGCCAGCTTTGAGGGCTGTCTTCGCATTCCGATACACGTCATCCGGGACGAGGACATCCCGGGGTGTATTGTCGTTGCGAGTTATGACTAACCGCTTGAGGTCTTTTGAGGCGACAGAGGACTTGAGGACCGCTCGTCGTACTTGCCCGATTCCACGCTCCCCATCGTGGACGGTATCGAGTTGTTGCTCCCTGATGAGGAAATCAAGGACACCTTCGTCTGTTGCGTTGTCGATTGCGTCAACTACCTTGTTGGGAACTTCTTTGAGAACGTTAAGATCTTCCTTTGCATCGTCTTCGGTATATTCGCCAGATGAACTGCTCATTGTCGGTGAATCTGCGCGTGGTGACAAAAAAGTAGTTGGTAGTGTTGTTCCGGGCCCTCTGTCGCTACAGGTCTATCTGGCGCAGTTCGAAGCCGAAAATGTATGATTCCGTAGACGAGTCAGGCGTGATGAAGTACTCTATACCCGTGCCTGATGCGGGGAGCGTATCTTGCAAGAGGCGATTTCTGAGTTACTACGACTCTTCATGCTCAGGAAGACCTGCATCGAATTCCTTGAGTTGCTTCTGTCTGCCCAACTCAGCAGTAACTCGCTCTTCACATTCTTCCCGGAGATCATCCTTCATATCCTCGATTCGCCAATCAACCCATTTGCTCTCAAGAACCTGCTCTAGGTCATCCTTGGCCGTATAGTTCGAGACTACTTTCAAGTCAGCACGTTCATCGTCCCATTCAGAGAGAAAATTAATACGTTTACCCGCATCAATCAGGTCATCCACAATATTCCTCACTCGTTCCTCAGAGTAGTTCAGTGAACCTTTCGTGACGTATGACTCGATATCTGCACGATCAACACAGGGATGCCGCCCTACGACTCGACGTGCTTGCACCACGACTCGTAGTTGATCGACAATAATTGCGGTTGGTAACACGTCTGCCTGGCCAAAACTCGTGGTAACCCGGTCCAGCTCTCCATTCAACGCAGTCACGTCATGCGTATGTCGGCGATCTAGTTCCTGAAGCATCGCATCTGGATCGTCACCTTCCAAGTTGTCCGGGAAGGTCGTCGGGCGGGCTTGGCGAATCCATAACTCGTCGTGGTGAGCGTCTACAACCTAGGTAATGAACTCGGCCCCTTCCTCGATAATGGCCTTCGCGATTTTGTCTCCGTGGTTGACGTACGTCGAAACCACGAACTCCATATGATCGATCTCGCTTCCTAGGTACTCCTCTTCGATGTGTTCCTTGTGGTCTTCCGCGACCTCCTTGCGCTCCTCAAGCTGATTCACCACAGTGTCAGCGCTCGCTGGGACTGAAGACTTTGCCTCACCGAAGATCACCTTCCCATCTAAATTCCACAAGAGGAAATCGAAGTTTGGAACGTCGAGTTCCTCTAACGGTTCGGCTGTGAAGAACTTGTAGCCAGCCGGCCGCTCCTGTACGAACGGGAAGATGGAGTAGCTGATTAGTTTTCGGTGTTGCCGTTGAACATTGATTTCCTCACGTAGGTCTTCACTCTTAGACTGCTCAGGGAACTCCTCGAGCTTATGCTCAACGCACTTGCCGTATAGTCCACGATACTTCGTTTCTTGACCCTCTGGCACCGATTCAGGAGGGTCAACATTCGTCATATGTTAGGCTGCTGACTGTGACTCGTACAGTCGCATTTCAGCGCCACCATCTAACAGCTGTATCACAGCTAGATAGAATTCGACAAGAGACGGGAACGAGCAGTCATGTTTCGGCACGATCCGCATCGACTCCTCGGTCGCACTAACGTTGAATAAGGATCCCCGGTTCTCGTCAGTAACCTGAGCAGAGAAGTCGAGCGATCCAGCCTGCTTGGTGACGTCGGTGAAGCTAAAATTCAGATCATCACTGTTCTTTGTGCCCTTGATAAAATTCTCTGCCTGCATCAAAGACACTTGCTGATCAAAATCAATCTCACCAGAACTCACCTTCGGCACTTGCACTTTCAAGTTTCCCGGCACCACCTCTCGCTTCTCGAACTTAATTTGATTCGCCACATCCAGCAACTCGAGAACGTTTACCACGACCTCACTCAGCAGGTCAAACAGGATGTTGAAGCTCTCTTTGGTGACAGTTTCGAGCGTGAATTTGCCGGACGTGTCAATTCGGATCGAGACGTTTTCGTGTTCGTACTGAATCCGGGTCGGAACAACACCATACTCGTCACGGAATTCATCTAGTCGGTCCCGTCCATCAGCGCCTTTGTATTCGATTTCGCGATCAACGTCTGGTCGCGTTCGAGCGTCAGCAAGGCTTGGCACTCGCTTCGACTTAAATTCGGAAATTCGCATATCGTCGTAGGTACTGAGGACGATTTCGTTCATCGTCTGGAAGTCTTCAGTCATAATCGGCATTGGCGACAAGCAGTTGCTGTGCTCCGAAACCGGACGGAGCGCCTGTCGAATCGCTTCCTCAGTTTCGGCAGTTAATACCATCTGAAGATCGTCTTTGTACTGCCCAACATAGAATTTTGCCGGCTGTTCAGCACCCTTTCGGTTCGTATACTCTCCGACAAACTTCGTGATATTGCCGAGTTCCTCAGTCTCGTAGTGTTCATCAAGGTAGTCGCGCCAGCCGTCGTCAGAGAGGTAGAGAAAGGATTTGATGCGTTGGCCGTGATACCCATCAAGGACACGTTCTGGCGAGTCGAAAATCACTCGACAGAACTCCTTGAGATCGTATGGTCCTTCTGGGATGTGCATTAGGTACCTCCAGCAGCGTTGCTTGTTGATTGTCGTACACCAAACCGTATATTAGTTTCCCATCTGTGGTGAAAGTAGAATATCGGATCAGTCATCTCAGCTCTCTGTTTCACTCTGAATCTCTGTTCGGATGTCTGTGAGTCTTGACTTGACTTCGTTCTCGATGTCCTTGAGTTCGGTATCGATATCGTCAGCGGTGGACCTGATAGATGTCGTTTTCTTTCTAATTGTGCTGAATCGATCTATATCGGCCTCAATTTCGCTGATGTCAGTCTGGATCGCTTCCGGGTCAAGACTATACCCGTATCGACGTGCATCTGAACAGCTCGAGTCCACGCCCAATTGAACGCGATGTGAAGATACCCTGGCTCAATCTCCACTCCTTCATCAGCACCCAGGGCAACCGAGAGACGATCGCTATCGAACTCGTGGAAGTACCCGACCTTGTTGGGAACTTGCTCTTCGGATTCGAACACGATGATTCCAGGTCAGCATCCCGATTCTCGCATGTTCCGGACGGTCGGAACGCCATCAATCTGCTCAGCGAAAGACTGGAGACCTGCAATCAGATCCTCCTCGGTGGGGCTAGACTCCATAATGATTCAGTCACTCCTATGCAGTAATTAAAGCCACTCTTATGAAACTAGTTAGATTCCGGAATGGTCCACTCCATGATGAGCCTGAAACCGTCCTCCAGATGGAACTCAACGAAGTGAACCCGTATTTCTCCGTGCTGAAATAGATGGCTAGCGGGAATCACAGCCGAAACGAAATCGTACAGGGAGCTGGCATCGAGAGCACCAACATGTCGTACTATTTTGACCGGCTGGAAACCCTCCGGATCATCGAGAAACACCATCCAGAACTCGCCGATCCGGCACGCAGCAAGCGGACGCGATACCGGATCCGAGATCCCGTCTTCCGGTTTTACTTCCGATTTCTATACGGTCGAGAAGGGAAGTACAAACTCTATGGCGAGAACGCCTATGCAGACCTTATCGAACCAGAATTACCCGACTTCGTAAGCGACACGTTCGAATCGCTCTGTCACCAAGCGGTGCCAGCGTTCCGTGTAGACTACCAGCTCACAGAGATGCCAAACCAGTGGTGGTACAAAGGCCGGGAGGTAGACATTGTCGCACCAACTGACGAGGCAACGCTGATCGCTGGCGAAGCGAAATTCACCAGCGCCCCTCTCGGATATGACGTGCTTTCAGATCTTGAAGACGACGTGGAGCATATCGACTGGACACCTCCCGGAGGCGGTGAGCCGACGTATGAATTGGCCTTATTCAGCCGCTCTGGGTTCAAACACTCGGTTGAAGAAGCTGCAAACGAGCGTGATGATCTCCGTTTCTTCGATCTATCCGACATCGTTGCTGTTCTTGAAGATGACGAGTAAAGCCAGGGCGTCTCTCGCTCATGGAGCAACGTGAACAGCAACCGCCATAAGGATGCTGTCCGTTGGAGTGCTATGTCACGTCAACTCGTTCGATGCGGTTCGTCTCTGAAGAAAGACGAACCAACCACGCTGACTGATCGTCGGCGTTTGATTTCGTGCTGATGTCAGCGGTTGCCCCGAGATACTGTATTTTTGTGCGGGAGTGAAGACTGGATTCGTGGTCATGGAGATGGCCGGAGAGGATGAAATCGAACTCTGCTTCGCGAAGTGGGTCTAATGCTTCTAGCCTGAGGCCGCTTTCGGTACGAGGGGGGTCAATTTCGTTGTGTACGACGAGAATTTGTTGGTCTGCGCCGGAAATATCGACGACTTCAGATGCGGTGGTACGGAAGTCTGCTTCTGGCTGGTTGTCGATGCCGAACAGCGCAATTTGGTTGTTCAGTTGTGTTCCGTTGGTATCGAGATGGTCGATTTCAACATCGTCAATTCGGTCGTAGAATTCGTTCGCGATGGTGACGCCGTGGTTCCCGTACACGAAATAAAATGGGATGTTATTCTGTGCCAGAATTTTGAACCCGCTTTCCGCGAGCTGGATGTCCTCAGTAGTTGGGTGATCGTCGAAGAGATCTCCCGCATAGATGACCGCGTCAACGTCGTATCGGGCCGCATACCCCATTGTAGCGATGAATTGTCGGCTCGTGTGATAGGGAGCGTTGGTATCTTCTGGCCGAGTCTCACGCCCGATGTGGCTGTCACCTAGTGCAAGTAAATCTACGACATCTTCGGGGCGCTGAACCGCGAAGTCCTTTGTACTGTGTAGTGTTACCTGGCCACCTTGGCGACGCGTTCCTCGACCGGATTTGAGTATATATCGCCATCCCTCGCGCCACCACGTATCCACGTCGTGGGTATGCCAAATCTTCACCTCAAATTCGTTTCCTGCCGTGTCTTCGACAGTAAGCAACCATCCAAGAGAGGAATTGAGATGCTGCTTCACGTCTCGGACTGTCACGAGTATCTCATCAAACCGTTCTCCATCCACAATCTCATCTCGAAGAGCCACTACCATTGAGGACACGCCTCCAAGACATAAAACGGCTCTCTGTCGTTGGAGAGGTGCAGGAAATGAACGATAAATAGGCGCACTTCGAACTGGATGACATTCCGCGAATTCCGATCCTGACGAAGAGTTACGGCCTCATATTACACCATCTCTGTTGTGGTTCAATCCATGATTTTCCCGAGCTCCCGAAGTTCGTCGCCAATCGCATCACGATCGGTACTGTTCCATTGGAATGATTCTGTTGTACGGTCCTCGGTGAAGCGAAGGTTGACAATGACGTCGCGTTCTGGGTCGTGTTCTAGCAGTGCTAGGGCATAGCTCATCATCTGTGGGCGATAGTGCTCGGCGAGATCCGCGGTTGTTCGCCTTCCCAATTGGTTCGTTTTGTAATCGGTGATGACGAACGCGTCTGGTGTCACGCGTAAGTGATCGATCTCGCCGATAATTTGGAACTCGCCGACATCGACTGAGACGGGGAGTTCTGCGTAGGTTTCGGCGTCTTCGTACTGGTCTACCTGGGCGTCGAGGAATGTCCGTGCGTCAGCAGCGTGCTCGATGACTTCCTCGATGGTTTCGTCGGTGATCTCGAAGTCGTTGACAGCAGCAACACGACGAGCGAGTGCGGGCCATTCTGAGCGTGGCTGGTCGAATTCGAGAACGCGGTGAACGATCGTCCCGAAGTCATCCCGTGGCAGCGTCTCATCGTCGGTTCCAGACTTGTCAGAATCGCCTGCCTGATTCGTATCCCCGTCTGGGCCTTCTTCAGAGTAGTCTGAAGCGGCGTGGACGAGCTGGGTGGCTGTCACCCGCTGTTGAGTCTCGGTATCAGGGCGATCTTCGATGTCGATGCGTGGGAACGGCTCTGACTCGTTTGCCGTGTCGTCGGCAGCGCTTAGTGGACGTCCTTCGCTGGGCAGAGAAACGGTGTACGTGCTATCGTCGAGGTGTGCGTGCACGCGTCCGGTACGGAAGAGTGGTTCGACGATGCTATCGCGATCAAGGAGAATCGGTTGGAGCCAGTCACGCCACGCTGTGGCCTCGTCGTGGTCGTTGATATCGGCAAAGCCGAGAGTATCGTCAGTGGTTTCGAATTCGTGGGTGCCACAAAGGAGGAGGTGATCGCGGGCCCGTGTGCAGGCGACATACAGCAGACGTTTGGCTTCGGCGCGTTCGCGCGGGAGTTCGATCGAGTCGGCATAGTTGTGAGCGGTTGTCTTTTCGACGTTGAACGCATCGCTGGGTGAGGGGCCGCCAGCAGCAAGGAATGGAGCGTCATCGTGGTCTGTGATAAGGCGGACATATCCGTAGTCATCGATGCTGCGACCGAAGTTTAGGTCGGCTCCAATGTCAGGGACAGTGACGATTGGGAACTCAAGGCCTTTCGCTGCGTGGATCGTCATAATGCGGACACCCTCCGTGCCTTCAGGCACCTCAGCCTCGCCTTCTCGGGGGTCAAGTTCGGCGTGCCGGTCGATGCGGCGCAGCATATTCGCGGCAGTTTGGGTACCGTCTTGTGACCAGTCGCGGATTTCGTCACGGAATTTTTCGACGTTGGCGACAGCTTGTTGGCCGCCTTCGTCAGCACCAATGCTGACAAGATAGCCTGTGTCGTCGAAGACGCGTGTGAGGACGCGGTTCCACGGCAAGACATCCGTGTCGTCACTGTGGACACAGCCGGCGAGTTCGCGCCACTTAGTGAGTAAATCGGCTGCGTCGGCCAGTTGTTGGTCGTCAGTCGTTTGGAGGGACTGCCACAGCGAGTCGTCCGTCGCTGCGAGACGGGCGAGTCGATCGTCGGGGAAGCCAAAGAGTGGCGATCGGAGGACGCCGTAGAGTGAGACGTCGTCAGTTGGGTCGGCGAGAACGCGCAGGAGATTGGTTAGCGTCTGGACTTCAGGCGTATCGTAGAAGCCCCGGCCGGAGATAACGGAGTATGGAATATCGTGGGCCTCCAGGGCCCGCTGGTATCGGTCGAGGTGGGTGCGGCGGCGTAAGAGGATCGCGACGTCTTCGGGTGTCGCTACAGTGATTTCCTCGTTGTCCGTGTCATAGATCTCCGGTGGGTCGGCAAGGAGGCCTGAGAGACGCGCACCGAGGGCTTCGGCTTCCGCTGCGATGGAATGCTCGGCCGCGGCGTCGATCACCGGGTGGTCCGTATCAAGCGCTTGTTCCGCGCTGTCTTCATCTTCGGGGACCACCAAGTACTCGACCGACCCCTCAAGCTCGGCGACCGGTTCGATCTCGTCACGCTCGAACGACAGTGCCTGTGGCTCGGCTTCGTAATCGGCGTACTCGCCGTCCAGCGGCTGGAAGACGTCTGCGAAGAGTTCGTTCAGGAACGTGAGTGGGCCATCAAGTGTCCGGAAGTTGCCGGACAGTTCGAGGTTTGTGGGTGCGTCTTGGTCGCTGTCGGGGATCGAATCACGGCCAAGAGCCTGATTTTGGTCGCGTAAGGCTTCTTTTGCAGTTTCGAAGGTCGTCACTTCGGCGCCGCGGAAGCCGTAGATACTCTGTTTTTTGTCCCCGACGAGGAACACGTTGTCTGTCGGGACGTCGTTGTCAGCCAACTTGGCAAGCAGTGACACCAGCTCCCATTGCCGACTGTCGGTATCCTGGAATTCGTCCACCATCAGCGCATCAAAGGACGACTGTAACGACGACTGGATGGCGGGGTTGTTTTGCAGGAAAGTGATCGTGGTTTCGATGAGATCCGGGAAATCTAACGCTTCGCGTTGTGCTTTCTCAGCTGCGTAGACGTCCGTGAGATCGTCAAATACCCGTGCCAACGCAAGGACATAGTGCGCGCTGTTGCGTTCAAGATCACCCGGCGTAGTGGCAATCGCCTCCTCAATCTCCACCAGCCGATCCAGGAGCGTGTTAAGCGCGTCTTTGCAGTCGCTGTAGGCTTGTGTTTCGTCGTTCCAGGTGGCTTTGGTCCCAACGAGGTGGTGGCTCGCACTTGCATACAACCCGCCAGAACTCTTCTCTAACAGGTCGTATAGATCGCGGGACGCGACCTGATACGCCCGCTCGTCATCAGCGCCTTGGACAGTCGCACCGATAGCTGCAACTTCTCGGAGGACGGCGACGCCGTCGGCGCCGTCCTCAACGTCGAACTCGCCGTCACGGAATCGCTGTGCCGTTTCCAGTGCTGCTTGCACGTCAGGATCGGTGAAGAAGTCTCTAGCAGTTGGACCGTCGAGTTCACAGACGTTCTCCCAGAGATAGTCCATATAATCGTCTACGTCTCGGTCTCGCCAGGTGTCCAGCCACGCCTCGCTGTCCGGGCGTGCATCTAATAGGCCAGCCAGGATATCGACGAGACGGCCGCGGGAGCCGAAGAGTCGAGACAAGAGATCGACATCGGGGTCGGCGGGATTGGCGTCGAGATATTCGACGATGATCTGTTGTTGGAGGTCCGCGGCGTCGTCTTCATCGAGAACATCGAACTCCATCGGGACGGGTGCTTGGACGGCGTTTTCACGGAGGAGTCGAGCACAGAAGGCGTGGATCGTGTGGGTGTAACCGTCATCGAGTTCGTCGAGGACTGCCCGCCAGCGCTCGTACTCCGCGGGATCCTCGACGGACTGTAGCTCCTCGTAGATCTCTTCACGCACTCGCGTTTCCAGCTCCGCGGCAGCCTTCCGCGTGAAGGTGATCGTCACGACATTTTTCGGGGTTGCAGACGGATTGGACCGGAGAAATTCGAGGTACCGGTGGGTGAGTGTCGTTGTTTTCCCCGTGCCAGCGCCAGCCGTGATCGTCACGTTCCGATCCAGCACCAACGCGTCTGCCTGTTCGTCTGTCGGTTCGATCGTTGTTGACTCCTCGCTTGAGTTGCCGTCAGTGGTGGCGGATGTTTTCTTGTCAGTCATCGGCTTCACCTCCGAACTCGTCGTCAAAATCACGGTCTGTCGCTCGGATCGGGACGTACGTCTGTGGATCAGGGTCGAGGAGATCAACCCGGTCCCGGCGTTGATGAGGGCGCACGTCACACGATCGCTGGAAGGCACAGTACTCGCATCCTGCTTCACTCTGTGAGAGCATCGTCGTCTGGAAGCGGCCGTGTTCTACGGCAGTGGAGATCGTTTCGAGACGCGCTGGTATCAATTCGTCAAGAAAGCGTCGAAGCTCGCTCTCGGAGTCGAATTTTGATTCGATTCCGCGTGGTTCATGGAGTTTGTTCGGCGGTTTCGTCTGGTAGTACGTCGCAGCGATATCGGTTACAGTGTCCATCTTATCCGCCAACACCTCTTCGGCAGCGAGGAGGTAGATCGGGAGTTGGAATGTCGTGCCACCGGTTGTTTTCGTCAGCGAGGGTGCGTACCCGGTCTTGTAGTCGAATAGCTGTATCTGGGTGCCCTCATCGCTGACACCGATATCGACACGGTCGATATAGCCGCGGAACTCGACTGCTTCGCCGTTCGGGAGTTCAATCGCAAATGGATCAAGGTCTTCACCGGGGAGTCCGGTGCCAAACGGCGGCTCGAACCACGCTGGGAGGGCGTCTCCGTCGCGGTTGTATTCTCGTTCGACAAACCGGCTGAACAACCCCTGATCAACACCTTCGTGTGGACGTGGCTCTCCGTGATGGGGGTTCGACTCCGGATCGCCCAGGCCCGCAAAGAGTTGTTCGAGCCACCGCTGATAGAATAGCCCTGAATAGTCGAATGCGGCGTCTTCGAGTTCGTCAAGCGCGATCTCAAGCATATGTGATTCGAGCGCAGCCTGATCATACTCCCGTAGATCAACTGTGTCTCCGGGCTCGGATTGGAGGGCTTTGTAGAAGCGTTCAAACGTGTCGTGGACGAATGTGCCCGTTTCCAAGGGGTCGGGCGTCCGTTCGACATCGTCGTTACCCTCAAGATCCAAGATATGCTCCATATAGAATTGGAAGCCGCAATTCACGTATCGCTCGATCCGACTAGCACTGTACGGTTCCCGGTCGGAGTCTGGATAGATGTCCGCGACCGTTGCGGGCTCAAGTAACCCATCGTGCGGCGATAGATCCGGTTCTGCGCGCTCGGCGGCACACGTGATTCCACGGTCCGCGCGAATGGTCTGTGCCGTGGTAAAGTCATCGCGTTCGCCCGCTGAATCGAGCGCCGCGCGGCGCTCCGAGAGTGGCGAGATTGCACGCTGAAGATCTTCCCGAGACCCAATTCTGTCGTCAACCCCGGTTGTCGGTTCGATCCCAGTTACGCGCGTGAGTTCGTCTAAGACAGGGGACCGGACCACAGCAGTTGAGTTCGGATCAGTGGACGGGGTTGTGATCGTAACTGTATCGGCGTTCCCGAGGAGACACGCGAACGTATATCGATCCCGGACCTGTTCGTCGAGCACCTCAAGTTTCGGGTGTGCGTCTACCATTTCCTCGAAAAAAGCGGGATGCCGGCGGACCGACGGGAAGTGGTCAGTTGTCAGGCCCACAATGTAGAGCTGATCGAACGCGAACTCCCTGGCATCCAGATGGTCCAAGACCGTAATCTGCTCAGATAGTCCATTATAACCGCTAAGGGAGACGCCTTGGACCGCCCGCAGCAGCGCTGCTGCCGGTGTGAGATCGGTCGCCGACGAAGAGGTCTCCTCAAACGAACCCAGGACCGCGTGAACGTGCTCAAGCGCAGCCTGCTCTTGTGCGGCATCGATTCGAGAATCAGGAGCTTCAACCGCTTCAGCAATCTGAAGCTCCTCCAGTTGCGTGCGAACTGTTTCAATCGCTGTCTCGAAGGGGTCCTCTCGAAGCGTCCGCAGTTGCTCAAGCAGTGTCTGGACTTGCTCGGCCAGCGTGGACGGCAACTGGTCTTGGACAGCGCTAACCCGGACAGAGTCGGTCCGGCGCTCGGCCGTGACGACGATATCTTCTTCAGCTGGCTCACAGAATGTGACGACTGGATTAGTAACGAGTTCGGTGAGCGCAGCGGCACGTGGATTGTCTTCAGATAGATCGATGAGATTCTGGACTGCGCTGCCCACAAATGTATCGGCCAGTGCGTTCCCCGTATCGACGGTGTAGGGCAGATCGAACGTATCGAAGACATCAGCAAGATATCCTTCATATGCCTGGAACCCGGGGACGACGACACCGATATCCGCAGAGCCTGCGTCATCTGCAAGTCGCGTGCGAATGTCGCGAGCGACGTACCTGATCTCCCGCTCTGGCGTTGGAAGTTCACGCCAGTGAAGCGACTCCGGCACCGTTCGGTCTTCAGGAGGCTGATTTCTATACAGTGACTGTGCTACTCGCTGGAGAGCAGCCGACCCATACGTTTCTGTGACCTGCTCGACATCGAACTCAAGATTAGCATAGATCTCGCGGATCGCTTCCGTTGCCTGATCAACCCCGTCCGAGCGCGATGGCGTAAACGTCGGCACGATCGCAGCAGTCGGAAATGCTTCGATGAGAGCTTCTATGACGGACTGTTCAACAGATCCAGGTTGCAGGTGTCCAGACAAAACGACGGCATCAATATGCGGCTGAAGGTCCG
Source organism: Halapricum desulfuricans (assembly GCF_017094465.1). NCBI lineage: Archaea > Methanobacteriati > Methanobacteriota > Halobacteria > Halobacteriales > Haloarculaceae > Halapricum > Halapricum desulfuricans. The sequence continues at coordinate 75,229 of NZ_CP064792.1, read as the reverse complement.
CAATGTCGGCATCACCAACGGTTTCGAATGCGTGACTGTACGTGACATACCACGGTTCGGACACCGCTTCGCGTCGTTGGTAGTAGGCCTCGTATGCATCGACGGTCGTGTCCCGAATTCGAGCCGGCAGCTCCGACTGTTGAAATTCGCTTTTCACTCGATCTGGGTTGTTGAGACCAACGTTTTCGAAGCGAGCAAAGCGGCGGTTGAACGCATCGACGAGATTCGCAGAGGCGTATGGCTGAGTGGACATCCACGGCCGATCTTCGATAATAGTATCGAGGCTATGCTCAAGCGCTCGCCGGTCAAGCTCTTCCGGAATCTGTGAACTTGGGCCGACAATCTGTTCGTGACAATCATAGACAAAAGTGGTCAGCGTTTCCACTCGAAGTGTTAGGTGATCATACGTCTCTTGCCATCGCTGCTGGATCTGGTCGTGCCTGTTCGCTGTCTCTGAGAGATACAGGATGCGACCAATCCCGTCTCCGGCGATAGAGTGCGCCCACTCGAATGCCTCAGTTTCCAGCGCCAACTGATTAGATCCAGTAAAGAGCTTCCGCTCTGTCATTGGTTGTCTTGCTTCGTCTGCCCCCTTCTATCTTTGCACTATGCCAGACCGGCTGGTTCCTCGATCCCGTAAGTGGACTGTACTGATTTTCGTGTTTGCTGCGTTCTGGGTAGTCCCGGTTATTTATCACCTCAGGATGTTTGTGTGTAGTGAATGGAGTGGTTTAGCATAGCAGTTGTCTTACTATTTACCGTTATTATATTTCTAATCACAAGTGAATCATCTAGCTCCTCGAAAACAGAAGATGATCCAACGGATTCGACGGATTCGACGAATCTGATGGAAGAAGCGGACGAGGATCTGGATATGAGTGAAAAGCTAGATAGATTGCCAGATATTGATAGGTTAGGAGATGATTCTGGTAGTAAGGAATTGGGGGATGAGTCGTGGCGGCGGAAACAAAATCAAGGGTCAATCGAAGATAGACGGGGTCCTGGGAGGCTCTAAGATGGCGGTAGACGAGATAGCCTCGACAAATTCAGGGTATAGCTGATTCAGCGGAGAGAGATTTTCACCGCGTGAACGCGCGGCGGTCGGATATAGTGACTGGTGCCACGCTGTTAAAAAGGTGAATTCAGTCGATCTGGTTGGGGAAACGCTGGCAAGCGACCCGGGAAGGCCGTGGATTTTATTTACCAGTGAGGTATTATTCTTATCGCACTGTTTGGTCGCACTCATGAACGACGCTTTATCACTTCTGTACACCGGAGACCTCCACCTCGGTCGTCACCCGAGTCGGATTCCGGATGACCTGGATGGCCCTGGCCTGTCGCCGAAGGCTGTCTGGCTGTCGGCGGTCCGCGAAGCAATCGAACAGGATGTTGATGCAGTCGTGGTTGCTGGTGACATTGTTGATCAAGAGAATCGGTATTTCGAGGCATACGGGACGTTCGAGGACGGGATTGCCCAACTGGATGACGCAGGGATTCCGGTTGTCGTGGTTGCTGGGAATCACGACTATGAAGCCCTTCCGGAGATGGTCGATAATCTGGATTCCGACACACTTCAGTTTCTCGGGAGAGGGGGTGAGTGGGAGCGCTGGACGCTTGAAGAAGACGGGGAGCCGGTAGTTCATTTCGATGGCTGGTCGTTTGCGGCTGAACACGTCTACGAGTCTCCGCTTGCGGAGTACGAGCTTTCGGGGACTGATGATGTGCCGCAGATCGGTGTGCTTCATGCCGATCTTGATTCGCGGGGCAGCCGGTACGCACCGGTGCTGTCCAGTGACCTTCGTGATACCGCTGTAGATGCCTGGCTACTTGGTCATATTCACAGTCCAGGGATCCGGATTGATTCGCGTCCGCTGGCGTTGTACTCGGGGTCGCCACAACCGCTTGATCCGGGTGAACAGCAGGCTCATGGCCCGTGGATGATTACGATACTTGAAACCGGAGAGGTGCGTGCTGAACAGATTCCGTTGGCATCTGTTCGCTACGATCAGGTTTCGGTCGATGTGTCTGGGGTAGATGACCCGCAAGAAGCGACAGCCGTGATTTCGGCAGAACTCAAGGACCACGTTCGAGCTGACCTTGATGCGAGCTCGTTGGAGCTCAGCCTTGTTCGAGTGCACCTTACTGGTCGGACAGCGGCCCATTCAGCGCTTGTCGATCAGCATCGGTCGATGGAGCGTGACCTCGGATTCCGGGAGGGGTCAGTTTCGGTTCGGATCGAATCGATTGACGTCGATACCCGCCCAGAAATTGATCTTGAAGCGCTTGCAGAGGGGGAGAATGCAGCTGCGTACCTCGCTAACCTCCTGCTCGAAATCGAGAACGGTGATCCTCGCGATACCTACGGCGAGGTGGTCGAGGACTCGTTGATGGCTGTGCGGCAGGCGCATAGTGCGAATGCGTATAATCCGCTTCGACGCGAAACAGAACTGGAGGAGCCGGGTGACGCTGATGCTATCGAGCATCTTGAACAGCAGGCACGAGTCCTGCTCGATACTCTACTCAGCCAAAAGGAGGGGAATGCGTGACCAGAGATCCGATTTGCTTCGAGGAGGTCCAAATTGTCCAAGCGCCTGGGTTCGAAACGGGCGGCTTCTCGGTTGACGACCTCTGTTCTGGGATCAATGTCATTCATGGGCCGAATGCGGCAGGAAAGACGACGCTTGCGGAGTCGCTCGAATGGCTATGTTGGCCTGAGACTGCGGATGAACGGACATCTCTTGTGGGGCAGCTCTCATTGAATGGGGAATCCTGGCGGGTCGAGGTCGATAATGGACGCGCGAACTACCAACGTGATGGCCAGGCGGCGAACGGTCCAAATCTTCCGCCGGCCGATCAACGCGACCGCTACCGTCTGTCTCTCCACGATCTGCTCCAGCGGGACAACAACAATGAGTCGTTCGCTAAAATAATCGAGCGAGAATCTGCTGGCGGGTATGATCTCTCTGCAGCATACGATGAGCTCGGGTATTCGGATTCGCCGAGTCGGGCGAACAGGAACGTCGTCCAGAATGCCAAGGGAGCGATTCGGGAGTTGCGTGAGGCACGGAACGATGTTTCCGAACTCCGCCAGGAGCAGAATGAACTCTCTCGGCTCCGGAGTAAACTTGAGGCGGCGCGTCACGCACAAGAGCGAGCCGAACTGCTCAAGCAGGCGATTGACTATGCACAGGCGAGAAACGAACTGGCGCAGGCTGAATCGAGGCTTGATGAGTTCCCCGATATCTTGGATCAGGTTGACGATGACGAAATCGAGCGGGTTCGATCCATCGAGGCGGACCTCGATGAATGGACCAAGAAAAAAGACGACGCAGAGAAAACGAAAACGGATGCTCAGGAACGGCTTGCTGAGACCGACCTTCCTGAAGACGGCCTGCCGACAGGCCGTATCGACCATCTAAAAGCGCTTCGTGATGATCTCGATGCTGCGGGGGACCGGAAACGCGAACTCGAGGGCGACTTGGCTGACGCCGAACGGCAGCGCAAAACGGCTCGCGAGGACATTCCCCTCGATGTCGATACTGGGGATCTCGTTGATTTGGAACCCGTGACGTGGAAGACTGTCTCGAAGTTTGCGCGCGAGGCCGAAGCACTCCAGTCCGAGCGTGAAACCCGGGACGCTGTTGAGCGACTTCTAGAGGATGGGGAGCAGCCTGAGCCGGATCTACCGACGCTTCAACGTGCGAGTCAGTCCCTGGAGGAGTGGCTGGCTGCGTCCGCTTTGACTACGTCGAACGACGGGTCGGAAGCGTTCCGAATCGCTGTGTTCTCGGCTGTTTCGCTCGCCTCGACAGGGATCGCGCTGGGTCTCTTGGTTAATCCACTGCTGTTCTCCATCTTACTTGTCGCCGCTGGTATCTTCTGGTATGGACTACGCGCTCGCTCACAGTCCGTAGACGGCGGGGATTCACAGCAGCCGCACCGCGAGGCGTTCGAAAAAACCGGTCTGGAACCGCCGACGATGTGGAGCGACGACGAGGTTCGGTCCCGACTAATCGAACTGTACGATGCAATCGCAGCGCACAAGCTGGCCGAGCGACGGTCTGAATGGCGCGATAGCCTGGCGACGGATAGGGACTCGCTCGAACAGCAAGAGCAGGAGTTGGAGGAAACCCGTGCCGAACTCCAAGACCAGTTGGGCGCTGCGCCAGATGCGTCTGATGTCGAACTCGCTGTGATCTCCAAGCGAGTCCTCGACTGGCAGGAAGCCCACGACGAGGTTGAAGGACTGCAAGAGAGCATTGACACCGTCGACGAGCAGATTGCGAGTGCTCGCGAGCAACTCCACACAAAACTCGCTCCGTACGGCTACGATGACGTGCAGAGCTCCGGCGAGGCAACTGAGACAATCCGACAGCTGGAGACCCGTGAACAGCAACGCGAAGCCGCACAGCGGGACCTCGATCAGGCTACCGCGACGATGCAGGAAGCGACCGAGAAAATAGGTGCGCTGGCGGATGAACGCGATGCAATCTTTACGGCTCTGGATCTTGACTCCGATGACCACGATCGGCTGGAGGAACTCTGTGAGCAGGTCGACGCATACGAATCGGCTGTGGAGGAGGTGCGAGCAGCTAAGATCCGGGCGGACGCGGCAGCTGACGAACTCGAAAGCTACCCAGACTTTGAGCCGGACCTCAAGGAGCAAGATATTGCTGACCTCAGAGAGGACCTTCGTGAGGCGGAACGAACTGCCGAGGAGTTCGATGAGTTGCAGTCACGGATTGCTGATATCAGGGCGGAGATTAGGCAGGCGAAGTCCGACGATCAAGTAGAAATGGCGCTTGCGGAGCGTGATCGGGCGCTCGATGATCTGAAAGACCAACTTCAGGATGACTGTGCTGCGATGGTGGGGGACGTCCTAGTGGATCATATTCAGGAGGCGACGATGGAGACGAGTCGCCCGGACGTCTTCGAGCAGGCTCGGGAAATCCTGGCGACGATCACTTGTGGCCGGTATCGATTGGACTTTGATGAGGCCGAAGCCGAATTCCGAGTATTCGACGAAACCAAGCAAAAAGGGCTTGCACTCGATGAGCTTTCGAGCGGCACTCGGGTGCAGGTTCTGCTCGCCGTCCGAATCGCGTTCGTCGAACAGCAGGAACAGGGAGTTCAGATCCCACTCCTCCTTGATGAAACACTCGCTAACACTGACGATCGCAGGGCGAGGACGATCATCGAGTCGACGATCGAACTTGCGCGGAACGGTCGACAGGTCTTCTATTTCACTGCGCAGGGTGATGAAGTGGCGAAGTGGACTGCTGCACTGGAGAGCACGAACGGTGTCACCCACAAAATCATCGACCTCACAACGGTTCGCGATGTCGATGAGTCCGTCTATATTCCCCATATAGACTCTGTCGAATCGTTCACTCCGAAGCCCCCTCGTCCCAACGGTCACGACCACGCTTCATATGGGGACGAACTCGAAGTGGATTCATTCAATCCCCACCGTGGCGCCGGAACAGCGCACCTGTGGTACGTAATCGACGATGTCGACACGCTCCATCAGCTCTTAGAGCTCGGGATCGAGCACTGGGGGCAGCTGAAGAACCTACTCCAGTGGGGTAACGGAGACCTGTCCTCAGTTGATTCCGACCAGATAACGATAGTAGAGAAGAATGCTGCGGCGCTGAACGAGTTCGTCGACGCTTGGAAAGTCGGCCGTGGCGAGCCCGTTGATCGAGAGATTCTCGAAGCCTCTGGCGCGGTGAGCGGTACCTTTATCGACGAAGTTAGTGAACTTGCTGAGTCAGTCAATGGGGATGGTAGACAGATCGTCGACGCCCTGCACAATGGCGAGGTGAACCGCTTCCGAAGCGGAAAAGCAAACAAGCTCAAGACGTATCTCGAAGAGAACGGGTACATCGAACCTCGTGAGACATTAGATTATGGCCAGATCCGCGCCCGCGTCATCGAGCGCTACGTCGACGAAGGTGTCTCTCGGGACGAAGCTACAGACAGGACCGACGAACTGCTATCACGCTTGGGTGAGGCCTAATTCTCGCGAACTACTCACAGATGTCGTGCCCCGCTAGAGACCGATTATAGGATTTATTTTTCCCAAGGGGGAGAGGAGAATGGTACAGAATTTTAAGCTGGTAGCCCGGGGGCGGTGACCCCGAGTTGGATTGCAGCACTATATTGTCCCATTCCAGGAGTGCAGTGATGGGGGTTTATGCGGTTGTCAGGTTCAGTATGAGTGAATGGTTGACCGCCGGAGGCAATGGCGTGCTGAAAATCAAGATATCTCTATCAAGAGTAAGCGCGGTAAACAAGCCTACATCGTAAGCGGGAGTGAGGGGGACCCGTACGATGTTGATCTTGACATCCCATACTGTGAGTGCAAAGATTGGGAGAAGCGATCTCCATCAGGTGGCTGTAAACATATTTTGAAAGTCAAGATCAGGCAGGGTATCCTTGATCCGCTGCCAAGTGCAAAGACCAATTACGGAGCTGCGGACAATCGATCAGGAAGCAATTACTCTGCAAATTGGTCATCCCTTAGTGACCAGACAAAAGAGCGGGATGGTTGGGGATGTCAAAAGTGTGGTGCTGAAGGTGGGAAAAATGGGACAGTAAAATTACAGGCACATCATATAATTCCTAAATCAGAAGGTGGGCAAGATCAGAAAAGTAATCTCATAACAGTCTGCGCCAAGTGTCACGAAGAGATACATAGACATCCGATTCCTGAAGGAAATAGGGGAAGAGGCCACGCACGGACATCAGAAGCGTTAGAATATTTCCTCTCTGATAAGCAGCCATTTAATCCACGTTCGAACTCGCAAACCCCTCATGAAGACTCAATCAATTCTAAAGAAGAGAGACAGACCGAAAGTTCTGGAAGTGGCTCTGCTGGTTCGAGTAACAATCGTTCTTCAACTGGGTTTTGCGTAGATTCTCGCAATATAAATGGTTTGCAGCACACTCAGCTCGGATATGAGTGGAATACCTCCCAAAGTAGCTCCGCCACCAAATCACTGAAGAGTCGAAATACAGAGAAAACGCAGAATGACAGTCAGGAGCAAGCCCAATCACAACCCATCGAGAACGATGACGAACCTGATCCTGACGCTTCAGAAGCTGTAATGGGCGGTTTTATCTTATCTTTAGTTATTGGTGGTATAATTTATATAATAACATCCCCCTCAGTTGGAGTCGCAGCGTTTGCGCTGGCTATGACTCTATTCATTTGGGCCGGAATATCAGAAATGGACTGAATAATAACACGAACCCTTGAGAGGTATTTTGCTCTTTACTTGACCTTGTTTCGTATTGAAAACAGTATCACGAGGTCACTCTGTCGCTGCCTGCCGACAGTGAGCAACGAATTCGGTGACCATTGTTTCAAAGTTATCGAGATTCTCGCCGCGCGTTAGGATGTCAAATGATATGCTCTTTTCTCCTGCAGGCACGCCATCGAGGGTTTCGAATGTGGTTCGAAAGTCATCGTATGCGCTTGGGTCCTATGGAACTGGCGAGGATGCCGGATCGTCATCATTCAGCGGCATCCTTGCAGGCCGGATCTTCAGTTTCCCAGTGACATTCGCCGTGAACACGCTCGGCGTGCCACTGTAGTCCCCCTGGTGGGCTGATACTTGGAGACCAAAATTCGTATTTTTCGCTCCGCCGATATCGACCGCATCGCTGAGATCTTTCGAATATTCGTACAGATCAACGCCGAGCCGTCTACATTTCCTCGATTAGCCGAAGCTGGCGAAACTGAATCGTTGGAGCGGAGGCCAGTTGATGAAGACTCACTCAGAACTGACCGGCTCCGTATCAGCCACGACATTAAGAGTACCTCGATACAAGTCAAGAGTTCTCGTAGGACTGAACGATCGCCTGTTCACGGCCGAGTATCTCCCCGAAGCTGTCACTACGGCACTTGACATCGATCTCTTCGGCCCGCCAATTGCGCTCGTCTTTGTCATCCCACGCACCATAGAGCGTTGCCTTCGGCAGCACAATGACTCCAAAGAGCACGGCAAACTCATAGAGTAACAACGCGATCTCGTCCCACGTCGCCGTAATCGTTTCTGGCACATCAAGCTCAAAGTCGACGTGGATCGCCGGCACTTTCTGCTCGCGTGCTCGCTCAACGAAGCCGTGATCGTTCGAGAACAGAATGACACCCGTTGACTCGTCCTCGTAGTAGGCCTTACAGCCACGGATAATATCAGCGTCCCCTTCTCCAGACTCAACGATATCGTGTGGCCGGGATTCACGGAGCCGGCGGTACTCTTTGAGCCCTAACCGCATTTCTCGGCTATCCTCGTTTGGCTGACCGGCAAGACGCGTGAACTCTGAGCCAAGCGCAGCCGCAAGCTCCGTCGCATCCACTGCTGTCTGACCGTACCGGTGGCCGTGTCGTAGTTCCGCATCAACACCTTCGGCGAGTGTGTACCCGTTAATGGGAGCTGGCTCGCTATCCTGTCCGTGGAGCATGGGATCGATCCCGAGGACGTCATGCATCCGCCAGGGCAGAAGGTTGGTGTCGATACCAGCGTACCGTGGCGGGTGTCCCTCGTGGAGGTCCTGGTAGCCGTACCGCCGGAGAAACGTGTCGATCTCCTCGCGGTTTCGCACGTCAACGAGACCGCTTGCTACCATCGCCTTTACGTAGGCGACTTCATTCGGAAGTTCATCGGAGATTGCCTTCCCGTGGTCTCGCCGAATATCGTCTAGTAGCGATTCGTATGTCATTGCACCCGTCGTTATATGGACTGTGCTTGCTTCGGGCTCACCGAGGTCGATCCGGATTAACTCGCCAATCGCCTCAGCGGGATGCCGGACAGAAATCGTCCGTTCGTTGAGATCATAGAGTGCGTTCAACAAGACTAGCAGCTGCTGGCGAGAGACCTCCATCAGAGTACCTCCGTGAAATCGTACAGTTCGCCAGCTGTCCGCGGAATCGTCTGATAAATCCGCCCGAAATAGGCGTTCGAGTGCAGATAGAAATAGAAGAGATGATCGACCTCGTATGTGGTCCCGGCGTTGAAGGCGAACACCGACATAAACTTCCGGCCGGGCGTGACATCAATAGCGACGTCTGCGTCCGCCGCACGGGCGTCCTCGACGGCCGCTCGAAAGTAGGCAGCAATATTCTCGAAGTCCGTCTCGTGATCGATATCGTCCGTGCGGATCGTTGGTGAATCGATTCCGTGACCCTCCAGTATTTCTTTAGTGAGATGCTTGGCATCCGACAGCGTCGATCCCAGCCCAGGATTATCCAAAAAGTAGACCGTATCAGGGACGAACGACTCGGTAATCCCATCAGCGTTACAGGCGGCAGCGAGTGGGTTCACCATTGCCTCGACCGTGGTACTCCCGGTCGTAATCCAGACGGTGTCCATTCGATTTATGACACACCACCGACCGGCATAAAACTACGCCACCAGTCCCAGTCTGTGCGCTCTGGAAGTAGCACGATCGCTGCTCCCTCGCGCCTGTACGAACAATCCTGTGTGTCGTTGCATTGGAGATGTCCCACTAGATGCTCGAACGATTCTTCGTTAGCCTCAAAATACAAGAGAGTATACAAGCGATCACACGGCGCAAAGACGTCGTCCGTAATCCGATACTCGCGTTCGACGATAGCCCTCCTGTCGCTGTCGTCTCGGCCCCCAGTAGGGCTGACCTGCTGCGGCTCCGTCAAGTTACGTTTTGAATGCCGTGGCCGCCTCTGCGGCGGGTTCGCCAAGATGCATTAGTTGGATGAGGTGCCACCTCTCGGTATCGGCATAGAGAACTGAAGGTAACGTAGAAAGGATATTTCCAGATTGACTCTTACCTAATCTGGCGAAACAACCATTCGATGTGTGACATAGGCTAATACTGACTACTGAATATAGAGCTTACATATAGCCCGTGAATTCAGAAATTTGGACTCTTCACACAGTGTCCCTATTTACACAGACTCAAATATACATTTAGTCGGTCGTATTCAGCATTTCACTTAGCATTCGTCTTCCAGATTTATTGATATCGACCGTTTCAAACACTATTTCTACAGGAAGGTAGGTGATATCGTCTGGAATTTCATCAGGTTTAGAGTCTTCTGGGCCAAACATCAATACTTTAGATCCATCACCAATATAATCTTCAAGGCTGTCTAATTTATTCTTGACATCGTTTGTTCCGCCCATTGTTACTTCTCCCCAAATCCTGTGATTCTCTGCTACTCCAGATATATCAACATCAGCAACTTGACCGCCAATTGTCCGAACAGCTCGATAATCCTCATTTACGATTCGAAGATATTCTTCGCACAATACCTCCACCTCGTCAGCCCTCAATGAGTATACCGAGCGCCTTTGTTTTTCCTCATTAATTATTCTTCGTAGATGATCCTCTACATTCCACCAATTGATAATTGAAGCTGAGGGTGGTCTTATTGAATTATCGAAAAGTACTGGATAGTCCTCTCTTGAAACGGTCTTCACATCTTCCAATTGAAGAGTTTTGTAGATCTTGTAGTTCTCTTCATTTACATCCTCAATACTTCTACCCGGTTCGATCTCTTTCTCCCGAACCAAGTCTCCATCATCAAAATATAGTAATTTGATATTGGAATCGGACGGCACGACACCAACCAGCATTTTTGACGTAATGAACTCTCGATATGATGCCCCGACAATTCTGCCCTCCCTCGCAAACTCGTTCAGATATTGAATCTCATTTGCTCCTGAATCATAGTCATCAGGATTCGAACTCGGTATGTCGCCCCAATGCAACGCAATAAGCTCATTTTCCCAAAAATACTTTGCAACTTCCGTAACTCCGCCTTTATGCCGTGCGAAGCCAGTACCGTATTCCTCGTACACAAGACGGGGGTCGTATGGGAAATTTATAAATATAAGTGTTGCTTCTCTGATTTGGAGAGCTCTTTGCTGAATATGCCCTCCATCTTGCAAAGCTCCATCTATCGATTCTGGGATATGTCGAGTGTTTTGCTGTGTTCGGTAATAGCCTCCAGATTGGATATGCCGTATTACTACTACTAATGCCTGATTCCATAGGGCGAAATTCTGCTCAATCCCCTCTGCTCAACCCCCATTCTCTCGTACTCTCAAAGAGTATGACTGTGTCAGTCGACCCACTGTCGAATACGCATAGTCTCGTCCAACGTCGGATGAGCGAATTCCCAAGGCGGATCACCGGACGACGAGTCCTGCGGCACGGCTTCCAGGGTGATACCGAGAAGCCCAGCGATCTCAGGGGTACTCAGCGACGAGTTCGCGCGGACGAGCGCAGCGAGCGCCTCCACATCAGCCCGGTTGTCGGTCCGAACCACATCGAGAAACAGCAGTGTCGCGGTCGTGAAGTGCCTCGGGGTCAAGCCCCGAGGCTTCCTGTTTCCACGACGCGCTTTGCAGATTCCACGAGGGAATCCACAGGGAACGCAGTCTCCACAGGCGTGGATTCGGCCTCTCCCTGACCTACTTGGTGGCGACGGCGGAGCGTCCGACCGTCCGTGTTTTTGGACTTGAAGCCAGACGTGATAGGTGCCGTCACAGCTATTTATTGACCGTCATACGACTTAATCGTTTGTGTCACCTGGGACGGCTTCATCCACGGGGTCAAGCCCCGTGGCATTCGCCTCGTACCGCTTGTAAAGGCAGCACAGTGAGATGCAGGGATAGAACAGTAACTGCGAAAATGGCGGTGTGAGACAGTATATTCACAGTGGAACCGGTCGGATTCAGGGCCGTCATCCGCGGGGAGAATGGACTCCGGCATAAGATCTCAGTCGAGATAGGAATCCGACATCAATGTGGCGGTTAACGAGGATATCCAGCCGCGTCGATCACAGTTCTACTCAAACAATCACAATCAGACACGCACAGCGCTCACCCCTCCAGCATCACGTTAACCGGAATCTATATATTTACCACGCAACCGTTCGAGAGCGGGATGATCCTCTGGGACTCCTTCGAGACGGATGATCCGACCGTCCGAGATCGGGAAACACTGTACCAGATCGCCACTGGAAGTCACGACCTCGAAACTAGGCATCGTGCGCTTGCAGTTATGGATGAGTTTCCGCGTCCTGATGCAGACGTAGCCGTGGCTGAGGTATGTGGGATGCCCATTGAGACCGAGGCTGATCAGGAAATCCGAGAGCGCGCCGAAGCGATGTTACGTGCGTGAACCTGCCTCGGGGTCAAGCCCCGGAGCAGTCGCCTTGGCCGCCTGTCGAGCCATTGAGACGGGGGTGTTGGCAGCCGGGAGAAACGGTCGTGTGATTGCAGGACAGTCTAAGCAGTTTATACACGTTCTAAAACGATTTGAGGCGTTCGTTCACGCCCACGGAGATAACTCCCCATCCCTCCAAGGGGGAAGTAGAGTGATCATCCAATGACGAACATCTCGACACGCTGGCTGCTTGTGGCAGCCGCACTGCTCGGTCTCGCATTACTGCTCCCGGTCGTGAGCGCACACGGTGGACTCGGTGTGGTTAACCCCACTGACGACACGGCCAGGGATGTCTCCCCACAACCAGGAGACCGCCACGCGCCGATGGTGAACGATCGCCCAGCTGTGACTGACGGCGACCGCTCAGGTCACGACCGTACGGATCGCGGTCACCACCACGGGCCGTGGATGAACGAAACCCATTCGGGCGAGTGGGCTAACGGAACGTACTCTGGAGAGTGGACGAACGACACGTACGGGCCACACGGCCCGATGCACCACGGTCAGTGGGCAAACGACACCCATTACAACGAGACGTACGCGGGCGACTGGACCAACGGGACAGACGGACCGTACGGGTCGTGGATGAGCCACACGTACCACAACAGGACGTACTCCGGTGAGTGGGCCAACGAGACATATGACCCATACGGCCCGATGCACCACGGTCAGTGGGTGAACGACACGCATTCCGAGTGGGCTAACGGGGCGGACGCAGGCGACTGGACGAACGAAACGCACGGACCGCACGGGCCGTGGGTGAACGAGAGTCAGGACGACAACGCATGGACGGGTGACACAGACGCGTCGGACACCCGGAACGGCGGTCACCACCGCGGCCCAGGAGGCTGCCGATGAACACCGTCAGTCGGGTCGTCGTCACGGGTATCGTGTCGGCCGGGGCACTCCTCTCACTGGTCGTCCCGGCCGCAGCACATCCCTCTGGGGGAATGGGCGGCGGCTACGGTGGAACCTCGGCTGCGATGGGCGGGACCTTCGGCGGGTCCGGCCTTGGATCGCTGCTCGTGATCGTTGCGATCGTGATCGCCGCTGCGCTTGCGATTTGGTATCTCCAGTCGGGTTCGACCTCCGAGGGCACCAGCAGGCACCGTTCGAGCGCACAGGCCGACGCACTGGCGACGCTCAGAGAACGCTACGCGCGCGGTAACCTCTCAGATGACGAGTTCGAACGCCGTCGGGAGACGCTAAGCCGGTGACTGCTGCGGCTGATTGATTATTATGTGCTATTCGCGCTGGAGCTGTCGCCACTGATAGAGTGTGTAGCCGACAACGGCGATGAAGAGAAGGGCCATAAGAATAGCTGCGCGACCCTGGTTCGGATCGAATAGTTGCTGGATCAGCAAGTGCCTGCGGCAAGCATCTCTGCGGAGGCCGGGCTCTGGATAGGCACTGGTCGTGACGTGAGCGTCAAGCCACGTGTTGTACGAGGTGCCCGTCACGTTTTCGACGATCCGCGTGAAATCAGTGTACGTGACGGTCCCGTTGTGCATATTCATCTGGTAGATAACATCGTCGAGTGTTCGTTTCCCGTCGGTATCTGCCCTGATTCGTTGATCCAAGGCAGACAGTACTACAGCACCTTTTCGGTACGGCCCTTGCTCGTATGGCCCCCACCGGCTGTAATTACTGAGAACGACAGGTCCTATCCGTGTCCGACTGAGCTCCCGGAAATAGTGTGTATACTCACAAGGGCCAGTGGACGGTTGTCTTGTAGGTAGCTCGGCAGCATAGTATGTCGCGCTAGCTTCGACGAACCACGCCATCTGCGCCCCCGTGCGGACAGTCGAATGCGTCACGAACAGTTGTCGGGTGTGAGTGTACTCGTGGAGCCATGTGTTCGATGGAATCATACCGCTGCGGAACTCGGAGTCGAAATCGAAGGTAGCTGCATCGTGCACCCAGAATTCGTGCGTTGTGGCTGCCCCACCGTGACGGATCGGGTCAGTGACTGCATACGCGTTGACGTGGCTATATCGCGGACCGGCATCGAACTGCCGCGACGCCGAGACAAGCGCAGCCGTGATACGCTCCGGTGATTCGGACAAATCCGCAGCTTCAGGGACGACGAGTCGAATCTCTTGGCACCCCGCTGTCGCCGAATAGACAGTATTCGGTCCTGCGAGCATAAATTGGTCACCAATAAACCCGGCCCCAGTGAAGCTCAGATTCGTTGGCAGCGAATGACTTGGGATTGGAAAGAAAGCCCAGTTCGGTGTCGCTGCATATTCGTGATCTGTTTCCCGTGGCGCGGGTTGATGATTGACGGTCAGAGTGATTTGTGGTCGTGGTGTTGCTCCAGTCCAGTGGAATGAATAGGCGTTATCGGACGATAAATTGGTGAATCCGGTGGTGTTGGTGATCCGAATTCCCCTATCGAGGTGGGTCGTTGAGAGATCGACCCAAAAATCCGCATCGGAGGAGAGGTTCCGATACGTGATAGTGAGCGTTTGCGTGTTTCTGTCGTAGTCAGCGTTCCCACTGATGTTCGCGTCGGCACGCGGCACTGAGATGCCGTTCTGAATCGCAATATCGGCGCGAGGATCTACGCAGGTGTGAGTCGGCGTTTGCGTCTGTGGTGTCAGAGGAGAGCTGAAGAGAAGTAGCGCAAAAAGACCGCTGAGCACTAGAAACCCAACAACGTGTGCTCGTTGCATCACCCAAACTTATATGCGTACTATCATAAATTCCCGGACTGGCTGCGCGGTCGTGTTCAGATTAGCTGATTCCATGCGAAGGCGAACGATCGAAGCCAGTCGTCAGCTGTCTCTGCTTCGGCGTTGCTGAAACAGTTTGAAAACGAAGATGTGCGTCGTTTTACCTCACGAAAGACACGTTCGACACTATTCCGATTTCCGTGGCGTTCGTATCTGAAATCGAGGCCGTGTCGTGAGCAGGCGTCTTTCAGTGAGAGCGACCCATCGATGAGAAACACAGCGTCGTCAACGTTGTGTTTCTCGCGAAGTTCGGTGAAGAAAGAGTGAGCGATCACCTTGTTTGTCGTCGGTTCAAGCTTTGTATGGAGTAATTCGTTAGTTTCGGGATCGACCGCAGCGTACAGCCAGTACCGCTCGTCATTGAGTCGGATCACGGTCTCATCGACCGCAACGTGATCCGGAGATCGACCCGACTCTGGCTGTAAATCAGCCTTGTGAACCCAATTATGGACGGTCGATCGTGCCCGCTCGACACCAAATACCGCAAGAATCGAAACGGTATTCGAAAGCGATAGTCCAGCAAGATGCAGCTGAATACCGAGCTTCATCAGCAGCCGCGGTGTCGCTTCTCGTTCAACAAACGCTAAGTTGATCTGGTCGATACTACCGCTGAGGCGTGTGTTTTCGGGCATGGACCACTCAGAAAACACACCGTCTCACTCTTCAATCCTTATCTGAACACCGCCGGCTGCGCGGGTCCTAGTTTCGACCGTTAGATATCTCGTCTTCAAGTGGTGTTAGAAAATATGGAAATTATCTTCTGAGATTCATAATGTATTAGTGGATGTCCGTCACCTGTAGTGTTGTGCAATATTTCGCGTCTGGCTCTGTTTCAGAAGATGACCCGGGAGGGGAAGCCGAGTTAGCGGTATGGGCTCGACTGAAAGATGCATTTGACCCAGACGAGAACGGTGTGCTGTATCATCAGTATCCGATCTTCAATAAGGGTGGTCACCGGTTCGACCGGAAACCGGATTTTGTTTTGCTGCATGAGGAACTAGGGCTCATAATCGTCGAGTGTAAGGGCTATACTGTTGACCAGATAGATTACATTGCTGGTGAGACGTGGCATCTACGAGGGACCCGACAAGACCAGGCAGCCCCGGTTGAGCAAGCACGTGATCAGGGATTTCATTTGCAGCAGTTCTTCCGGCAAGAACGAGCTCTGCGGGATGGCCAGCAGGTCAAAATTCCGATGAACGTGATGGTCGCACTGCCGAATATTAGTTACAAGGAATGGGAGCGACGCGATCTAGACGCGGGGCCTGCTTCGCCACGGGTAATACTGAGTGATGATCTCACGCCGGTAGCACTACGAGAGCGACTTGAGTCAGTGAAAACGTTTGAGCCGCTGAGCGAGGAAGAATTTGAAGCAGCAACGAAGGTGTTGAGTTGTGGACAGCCGATTAGCGGGGCTCATGAGCAGCCGACTGCCGACCCCACGACGAAGGCAGAATATTATGAGTCTGTGGAGAAAGGGCTTCGAGGACTAGATCAGCAACAACAGAAAATCGGGATGCGGATTCCGCCTGGCCCACAGCAGATTCGCGGTATTGCTGGATCCGGGAAGACGGTGCTTGTGGCAATGAAGGCCGCGCGGATTGCAGCTGATCCAGCGTACAGTGACTGGGACGTCGCATTGACATTCAGTACGAAAAGTCTCTATAACCATATCACTGCGCTCGTCGCTCGATTTTATCGACAGTTCACCGGTGAGCCATTCGATGAAGACGAAAGCAATATAGAGATCATCCATGGATGGGGTGGGGAAACGACAGGAGACGGGTTATATTGGCGCGTAGCACAGGCAACACCGGGTGTTGAGCCGCTCTCGTTTGGAGACGCGAAGAGGAAATTCGGGTATAATCCGAATATGCAAGACCGTGTAGCCAAAGAAGTACTGGAAACCGGTGGTATCCCTGATCTCTGGGATGCGATTCTTATCGACGAGGCGCAAGATTTTGAAACAAATTTCATGAATATGTGCTTAGCGGCGCTTGACGAGCACAACCGCCTCATCTGGGCATACGATGAAGCGCAGGATCTAGGGACACTTACTGCGCCCAGTCCGAAACGGATCTTCGGGACTGCTGATGACGGTGAATTGGTCGTAGATATGAGCGGATCCTATGAGAACGGGATCCAGAAGAGCCACATTATGCGGGAATCGTATCGAGCACCGCAGGAGGTGTTGTTGGCTGCGCATACGATCGGCATGGGGCTTAAACGAGAGGGCGGGCCTGTCCAGACAATCACGCGAGCAGAGGGCTGGGAGAACATCGGATACGAGCTTGACGGGGACTTCAGAAAGACTGGGAGCCAAGCGACATTGTCCCGGCCAGAAAAGCATTCGCCGCATCCACTTGAGGGGGATCGCGATGCAGGACCGTTTGTCCGAAGTGAGTGGTTCGGTTCAAAGACGGCAGAAATCGAGTGGGTTGCTGATCAAATTGCCCAGGATATTGCTCACGAGGGGTTAGATCCCGAGCAAATTCTGGCGATCCCGCTTGGGCCGAACGCAAAAGGACACGGTCACTACACCCTCCGGGAAGAATTGGCGGAACGAGATATCGATATCAATTGTGTCTGGAACGAGGACAACAAAGTATTCGAGAAACCTGGACAAGTCACTGTCTCGCGCATTAATCGTGCGAAAGGGAATGAAGCAGCGGCCGTCTATGTGATCGGGGCTGAAGAAATTGCTAACGAAGACTATCTTGGCGAAGAGGTTCGACGTCGGAATCAGGCGTTCGTTGCGATCACGCGATCGCGAGCGTGGTGCACAATATCGGGCATCGAGACTGCCTCGCTGGTTTCCGAGTTCGACGAGGTGCTTGGAGAGATTCGGAAAGTGGACCCGGAAATTACATTCAAAATCCCGAATGCGAAGGAACTGGATAATGAGCTAGAGACGGATACAGCCGAGTTAGAAGTGATGACATTAGATCAATTTGACTGAATGAAATCCTCGAATAGACTAATATAGATTAGGCTAATTGAGAATAGGCTATTTGAGTATAGTATCCTAGACGAGTGCAGGTAACAGGAGATGCGGCTTCGGAAGTGCGACGAGAAAACCTCGCGCCTCGGCGTGGGGTGGAAGTCAAATATGCGTAGTACGATAGACGAAGTATGGTCGATAAGCACATTTCTCGCCGCCGGCTGCTCGCAGCAGTGGCCCTCTCTAGCTCGGTCGCAGGCTGTACCGGCATATCCGACGAGGCCACCCCATCGGGTAACTCGACCACCAGTGTCGAGGTCACCGAGGCAGTAACCGGCATCTCGAATCCCTGGGGACTCGCTTTCCTCCCCGACGAGTCGGGTCTGCTGGTGACCGAGCAGGCAGGGCGGCTCCTGCTGACGGACCCGAAGACCGGCGACCGAACCGCACTGGCAGGGGTCCCCGATGTCTATGCAGGTGGCCAGGGCGGGCTACTAGACGTGACGCTGCATCCCGACTTCGACTCGAACCACCTCGTCTACCTCACTTACTCTGTGGCGGATGAGGGCGGTTCGACCACACGGGTCGGTCGCGGACGGCTGGAGCGCGACCGGGGGCAGATCGCTGACTTCGAGCCCATCTACACTGCCCGTCCGTTCGTCGAGTCGGACGGCCACTACGGCTCACGAGCAGTCTTCGATACCGAAGGGTACCTGTACGTCAGCGTCGGCGACCGGCAGTTCAAGGACTTCGGTCCGAATCACGTCGCACAATTGCGTGAGAACGACCTCGGTTCGGTGCTACGACTCCACGACGACGGGTCGATTCCTGATTCAAATCCGTTCGTCGACGACCCGGGCGCTTCGGGCGCAGTATTCACCTTCGGAAACCGGAACCCGCAGGGACTCGCAGTCCATCCTGAAACCGGCGCAGTCTGGGAGACAGAGTTTGGAGAGCGCGACGGTGATGAGATCAATATCCTCGAAGAGGGAGGCAACTACGGCTGGCCCGTCGCCGACAACTCCTGTAAATACGGCACCGACGACCCGGTCGGCGTCCCGCACGAGGAGCGTGAGGACGTGGTCGCGCCTGTCTATGGGTGGGCCTGCGGGAGCGGCGGATTCCCGCCGAGCGGCACCACCTTCTACGACGGGGACGCGTTCCCTGACTGGCGTGGCGACCTGTTCATCGCCGGCCTGGCGAAACGGTATCTCGCGCACTTTACCGTCGACGGTCGCGAAGTAACAGAGGTCGAGCCACTACTGGCCGACCGCGACCAGCGGATCCGTGACGTGATAGCTTCGCCAGTGTCGGGTCACCTTTATGCAGCCGTTGATGCCGACAATGCGCCGATATACCGTATTGCGCCCGATGGGTGATACCGATCTCGCAGTTGGCAAATGGGGCTGTGGAAGATGGAACGCGCGTTTGCAGCAGCCATATCAGACGGTTGGCTTATGTATCAAAATCCCTATTCGAATGTAGTCCGGCGTTCAGCACTACATCCGGAACTACTTGACCAGATAGATTTCAAAAGAAAGCCAAGGCGGATTCCCCGCCCTTCCGAAAACCGTAGGTTTTCGGCTTTCGCAAATCTTCGATTTGCGTCAACACCGTGGGCGGGGGTGAAGCCGACACTCGCTGTACTATACTAACCTTTTAGCAGATGGCATCCCAACAGTCTGGTAGTGGTCGGCGGCCTACAGCTGTCGTCGGCTACGGGCCGCAGTCAACCGGCCCCCGAAGTCAGGGATGCCGACCTGTGAACGCCCGAAAGCTCTTCGGGTACGACGCGGCGAGTCCACTGACAAGCCACGGGCCACCGCGCCCGTGGCAGTTGACCTCTATCTCCACGATCGTAACACCCCCACTGTTTCAGCAATTTCGACCAACCCAACTTCCTTTTCTAGATTTTGAGGAGCCTCCGTTTCATCAATTCGATTGGAAACACTTGGAAGGGGTCTCAAGGTTGAGTGTCGCACAGTCGAGAGTCGAAACGGACCTGAGAGTTCAGGGGACACTCAATCATCATACTTTAGAGTATCATACTTTGGAGTACGATTATCGGTAGTACTATTATCTATCCGACGGTATGAGTTGTATGCCCGAGTTCGTGGACCGGACGGAGGAGCTCGCCCGTCTCCGAGAACTCTATGACTCAGACGACGCTGAACTCGCGGTGATATTCGGACGTCGCCGCCTTGGAAAAACAGCGCTCGTCCGAGAATCGCTGCAAGAATACGATGACGCTGTCGTATACCAGGCAAAGCAGAAAACGAGTGAGTTGCAACTTCAGCAATTCATCGACGCTGCTGCAGAATCACACCCCGGAGTAACGCGGATTCGAGAAGATTGGGATGAGATTCTCGGGTATCTCGCTGAACAGGATGCGATCATTGTCTTGGACGAATTCCCTTATCTTGTGGCACAAGACGAGAGTCTCCCATCCGTGCTACAGGCAATGTTCGATCACGAGCTTGACGGGTCAGCTGCGACGTTTGTGCTTGTCGGGTCGTCAATCAGTATGATGGAAGACGCGGCATTACTCGGGAACAGCCCGCTCTACGGGCGTTCATCAGTAAAGCTCGATATCAGACAACTGCCGTTTGACGCCGCGATGGAGTTCTTCGACGATGAATATACTGCAGAGGAGCAGGTGCTTATGTGGGGCGTGTTCGGTGGGGTTCCGTACTATTTGGAAGAGGTTTTGCCGGATGCAACGCTTGCAGAGAATATTCTGCAGACGATTCTCTCCCGGCACGGGACGCTCCACAATGAGCCTGATTATGTCCTCCGAATGGAACTCACCGAGCCGACTCGGTACTTCTCAATTCTGGAAGCCATCGCTGGTGGGAGTGTCAGTCGGAACGAAATTGCTGGGACAACCGGCATCGACTACAACCAACTCTCGAAATACCTCAACCGACTGTCTCGATTGCGACTCGTGGATCAACACGTCCCAATCACGGAACAGAAAGAGCGGAGCAAGCGCAGTCGCTACCGAATTCGTGACCCGTTTTTTCGGTTCTGGTTCCACTTTGTTTACGGAACAGGTGAGGAGTACGACGAGTTAGGAGACGATGCTTACGACGCGTTGATCGAACCAGAACTGGCTGACTTCGTGAGCCGGTCGTTCGAAGACCTCTGCTGTTCTGCACTTCGAACGCTGTACCCAGATTACACGATTACGAACACTGGGCAATGGTGGTACGGTGAACATGAGATCGACGTTGTCGGCCTTACAGCTGGCGAGACGCTGATTGTTGGCGAGTGCAAGTTCCAGCAGGCACCACTCGGATATGATGCGCTATCGAACCTTCAAGATCACGCCGATGAACTTCGATGGTCGCCACAAGATGGGGGCGACCGTGTTGTAGAGTACGCGCTCTTCTCTCGAAGCGGTTTCAATCCGTCAGTCGAAGAGGCTGCCGCCCAACGAGATGATCTCCGTCTGTTCACCGTCAGTGACGTTGTGCAAGCCCTTTCAGCGGACAGGTCGTAGTTCCTTTGTTCTATGTAGTCTCCCGCGAGAGTCGGACAGGGGTCCAAGAGACTAGTCCCCGAACAGCCGAGACAGGAATCCGCCGGAGTTGTCCGTATCCGATGCGTCTTCCGTGGTTGTTGACTGCTCGGTGTCTGTGCCGGTTTCGGCTGCCCCGTTCAGGAGGTCATTGACGGAGTATCCGATCCACTCGGCGAATTCTTCAGGTGCGCCGATGTAGACGCTCGTGGAGGATTTCTCGGACATGAATCGTTTGGGGAGACGTTTCTCGTAGTCGTACACCTCGTATTCTTCGCGGTCGAAGTCAGCTGTGATGGCATTCGGCTCCGATTCGAACGTGACACGGCCGCCCTGAATGTCGCGCTGCCACTTCAACCGCCCTGTGTCGTACGTCTTCTCGGCTGGCTCATCGGCGGGGAAGTACTCGGGCTGCTCTCGACCGGCTTCGTTGTAGAATTCGCGGACAATCCGGCGGACGTCTTCGATCGTGCCGTTCCCGTCTGTCCACGGTTGTTCGGTGAGCATGCGGCGGGCCACGTAACTGAAGATCGGGTTTTGCCGTTCCAGCACGCCCGACAGGTCTTCTTGTGCTTTGCGGAACCCTGGATCTTCCGGGTTGGAGGGGAAGGAGACGTCCATGCTCAGGATTTTCATTCGGTTCCGGAACTCGGATTTTGGGAGTGCGTCGTTGGTCGTGAAGATAAGGCACGGCTGATCGACGTTAGTTGGGGTCCAGTCACCCCAGTAGTTTCGGATCGGGCTCCAGCGCTGGATCTTCTCTTTTTCGGCGTCGATGATGGCGTACGGGAAGCACGTGTCCCACTCGCGGACGCCGCGGACTTCCTTGACGCCGACGTCGTCTGCGTCCACCCCGGAGATGACCGTGTTGTCGGAGACGAGTCGCAGGATATACTCGGTGAGTTTGTCCTTCCCTGCGTCGCTCTTCCCTTCGATGTAGAGGTGCTGCAGGACGTTGTCCAGCGTCCGTGACGGTGACGACAGTGCCTCGGCGTACTGGTTGGCGAACGGGGCCCAGAACCCGTAGAGGAACGCCTCGTACATCTGCGCCATCACTGCGGTCTCGGATTGCGTGTGACCGTGGTTCTGGACGGTCTCGATGTAGTCCTCGATGGTTTCGAGGCAGTGATCCAGGACTTCGGGGGTTGGCTCGTCGGTGGCGACGAGAATCATCTCGTCGTCCTCGCCGATCACGACCTGCTCGGCCTCCGGCAGGACCGACATCGTCGGGATAGCCGTCGATTCCTTGACCTGGTTGTTGTACGCGCTCAGCGGCGCGGTGATGCTGTGATCCTCGACAGTTGCGCCTCGGTCACGGAGCCCGGCCCCGAACTCGTCGGCAGTGTCCTTGTCTACCTTGCTGGTTCCCATTCGGATCTTCTCGTCGGGCGCACGGACCCGCGGACGGTCGAGCCCGTCCGTCAGCCCCGTTTCGTGTTCCGATTCGACGAGCCCAACGTCCGGTGACTCGTCCTCGTCTAGAGCGACGGAACCGTCTTCGTCCGTTGGCTCGTCCGGCTCGACGACGTTACGGTCGGCGTTCTCGGGTTCCTCGACGAACGCAACCGTCTCGTCAGCCTCCTCAGGGTCGTCAACAACGGCGGTGACTTGGTCGGCGGCGTCTTTCAGGTCCTCAACAGCATCCTGATTCAGGGCGGCAGTGTCGCTCACATCAAGGTCACCGGCACCAACCCAGTACTCGATGCGGTTCTCTCGCTCTTCCGGTGAATCAGCCTCCTCCAGCGCTTCGACAAGCCCTTCGAGGAGCGTCTGGTCGCTGTACCCGTCGCGGTATTCGTCGATGAACCGCTCGAACTCTTCGTCGAGTTCAGTCCCGACATCGGTCGTGATGACGGATATCTGGTTCGTGTGGTACTCCCAGGAATTCCGCGAGAGATTCGCCGATCCTTGGACGAGCTTCACCGTGTCGTCCGGCATCACGATTCGGTAAATCTTCGAGTGGACTGTCTTCCGGTTCTTCAATCGAATCGTGAGTCGGTCGTCCTGTCGAAGTCGGGCGAGCGACCTCGCTGTCGAGACTTCATTTACCTGGTCGGCGTAGTCTTCGGCGTTCCCGATGAGCACGTCAAGTGAGCCGATATCGTATTCGGTTAGCATCTTCACCATCAGGTCGGGCGTCTCCGCGTACGTCACGGCGTCCACGTGACGAGCGCCTGCGAACAAATCGAGAAAGTCATCCCGCTCTTTCACCATCGCCAGGCGGTATTCCGCAGCACCGGATCCGTAGAATTCCGGCATATCTGCGAATCGGTCGAACGAAATATTCGCTGTCAGTTCGTCCATACACACGGCAGCAGTCTGAAACGAATAAAACCGTGCCATAGGGCGGTAGTAGAATATACGTAGCCGGTACCTGGTGACACTTCGACATCGATGAACGAGACGGACATATTCCCCCGTCCGGAGACGAGGAAATCCCACAGCACTACACCGCTGGATTGGATTGTTAATACGTAGGTTGGGTCTGGTCGCGTTCCGTCTATGGTCGCTATCAGTACCTCGATATCGGATCTCCGCTGGGAGTACTAACGTTCGGCAGAATATACGTACTCACGTACTTGTGGACATACACATAGATGCGAACGCACCCCGGGGTCAAGCCCCGGGGCAGTCGCCTTGTACCGCCTGTACATACCCAGAGACGTACTGCCGAACGCTTGCCCCTCTTATTCTATTTCTGACACTTAGAGATCGCGTCGAGTCACCCGTGAAACCGGTACAGTGACGTGACGTATGGCAGGCGGTTGAGCATCCAGATTGCGATCGGGATCCCCACAATCGTGATTGCGAGGAACGACGCCACGTTCGCCCACAGCAGGCTCAACCACCATCCGACGAGGACGAAATAGATCGCCCGGACGGCGAGCGAGTGTTGCCCCCGAGCCGACTCAGGCGTTGATAGCGACCGCGGCTCAGCGAGAGTGAGCACCGTCGGCACGAGGTTGATCAATTTGATCCCGATCGGGAGCAGGATAACTGTAACGTTGAGTAGCCACGCAGTGTTCACGACAATCGGCGTTGCCCACCAGCCGACGAACACGAACCACAGCGCACGAACCCAGAAAGAGCGTTGTGCCATCAGTTGTCCTAGATGTCCAGGAGATAAATCCATATCGTTGCTCCTGGCGTTTCTTGACTTGCTCAGGTGTAGTCCGCACCGACAGTGTGTGGCCCACACGCAGGATATATGAATACTACCGAATCAAGTGCTTCAGGGCAGATGGAAGAGACTCCAGAGGTGGCCGATCAGCTGAGAGCGGCGAGTACAGACGGTGATCAAGCCGAAGAATTCGAGCCCCTTATCGCTCAAGTATTCACTCGCTGCAGAGTCGGTCAGCGAGGCGGGCGGCGGCGACAATGTGTTTGTTCGCGACCGGGTCGTTGATGTCTCCAACCTCGTCAAGGAGTGAGACGATATGGGTTGCACGCTTGCGGATCAGGTCTGCATCGTTCGGAGCTTCGACAAGATCGGCCGCGACTGCTTCTGCTTCGCCGATCCATCGGTTCGCGGTGCGTTCGATCGGGAGTTCGGCTGTTGCCGCCAGATGTTCGTGGAGTTCGACGACAGCGCGTCGCCGGGCGTCGTCATTTTCGATCGGTTCGACCATCATACTTTGATAGAAGGTGCTGACGCTATTTACGCACCCACGACTAGCCGCAGGTTTTCTCCGGCATTTCGTATACGAACAATCAGCACTAGTTGTAGCACTTCGGCAACGGGGATATCGGTACTCAAGCGCTCGGAGTTTCCTCTCTGGGCGTCGTCTGGGGAAGTCGCGTGGACAATCGACCGACCGTCCGAGATACCACGGTTACTAGTAGCACGCCCACTACTTATCGAGAATCGACCCGATGTCACCCAGCGAATCGACGGTGAAATCGGGTTCGACAGTTGCGTTCGGAGTCGTGTCTTTGTTACTGCCTGTTTCGACGAGGACGGTCGTCATCTCAGCGCGCTCACCGAGGGTGATATCCGTGTCGATGCGATCGCCGATCAAGAGATACTCGTCAGTGGGATGGGCAAGACGGTTCGTGATCGCGTCGATCATCCGATCGGAAGGTTTCCCGAATATCTGGTCGGGTTCGCGTCCGGTTGTCTCGGCGATTGCACGGATAATAGAGCCCGACCCGGGCACGGGTCGGCCGTCGCCGTCCGGGAACGTGCGGTCGGGATCTGTCCCATAGAAGGGAATCTCCTGTTCGAAGGCCCTGAGGGCACTCACCAAATCGTCGTAGGCAAACTCGGGCGTCCACGACGCGAGAAAGACATCAGCTACTGTCGGATCGTCACAGCATCGGATCCCTGCCGCCTGCAACTGTTCACGGAGGCCGGCGCTGCCAACGACGAATACGTTCGCATCAGAGTGAGCGCTGGCAAGATACTCAGTCGTCACAATGCCCGAGGACAGAATACGATCGCGTTGGGTTTCGATACCAATCGCTGTGAGGCGATCAACAAACTGCTGTGAACTGTGTCCAGGATTGTTTGAGACGTATAACACGCCGTCCGGGAGTGATTGGAGTCGATCGATCCCATTGAGGGCCCCGTCGATGGGTTCTCCATCGTGATAAACTGTGCCGTCGAGATCGACGACGGCGCCTGCGAATGTCATCACCAACAGTACACCTGACAAGCCAAAACCGCTATCGATTACTGCCTGTGGTCCGTCATTGACTCCGAGGCAGTTGACGCGTCAATAGTCGCCGAGAACGCCGAGTCGGCGGGCTCGCCGTGTCGCGTAGTAAACTACCCTACCCTACTTCGCTCGGGGGCAACCGCCCCGCTCGCTCGTTGAGGGTAGGGCTTTCGCGTGGACTCCCGTTCTACGCCTCAGATGGGGCGGGAAGGTCGTACTCTCCACTCACGTTCAACGTCCCGCGATTCAAGCGCACGTCTACGGGTGCGCCTCCAACGTCTGCGTTTTGCCGACGCCGGAGATACTGAAGGCCGATGTTTTTCGCCGCGTTGTAGTCGGCATGGTTCTGGTAGCCGCAGTCCTGACACTCGAAGTCCTCGCCGTTGCGGTTGTCGTCGTGGGTAAACCCACAAGTCGAACACCGCTTCGACGTGTTCCGTGGGTCTACCTGAACGGCTTCGACACCGTGTTCTTCAGCCTTGTATTCGACGTACTCGTAGAGGCGGCGGAACGCCCACAGATGATGCCACGACGCCTGTGGCACGTTCTCACGAATGTCGGTCAGGTCCTCGAACACGATGTGCGAACAGTCGTGTTCGACGGCTTCGGCTACGATTTCGTTGGCGACACGATGCAGGAATATCTCGAAGCGTCCGTCCTCCTTGCGCTCGACGCCTGTTATCGCGTCGTGTGCCGCCCGTGTCCCACACTGCTGAAGGTCGCCACGCCGTTTTTCGTACTCTCGCTTCCAGTGGTTGAACTCGTCTGCCGACCAGAATCGCCCGGTCGAAGCGACCGCGAGTTGGTTCACACCGAGGTCCACACCGAGGACTGTCCTGTGCCCGGTGGTGGTGTCGGTATCGTCCTCTTTGAGCATCGACGCATGGAGATACCAGTCGCCGTCACGTCGATGGAGTGTCGCCCGCCGAAACTCGTAGTTCTCGTTGGCGACGTACTTTGTCGGCGGTGTGTCGTCGTCCTTGGGGAGAATGTAGTCGCACTCGATTCGTCCGTCCACAGTCGATAGCGAAACGTGGTCGCGGTGGAACGTGGCACTTCGCTTGTCGTAGACGGCGGTATCCGCCGTGAACGTCGGACGAGACGTATCTTGGCCGTTTTTGAGCCGTTCGACGCCGCTCTTGATGGCTTCGACGGCTTGGCGTATCCCTTTCTGGACGAGATTCGCGGTCAACTCCGTATCTTCGCGTAGCTGGCCGTACAGCGCATCTTCGGCCTTTGCTTTCGATGTAACGTGGTAGCCGTCGTCGCCGTGCCAGCACCATTCGCTTGCGGTGTTGGCACAGTAGTTGAATTGCTCGACAGTCTCCCGCAGATATTCATTCGCGCCTTCGGGTGTGTCGAGTTTGATGACGGCAGTTCGACGGGACTCCACGATGTTTCACATTTATGCTTGTAGTCACTTAATAATTGAGAGTTAGAAGGCAACGATCTGTCGCCAGTCAGTACCGTGTCGGCTTTCCCCCCCACCCTACTCGCTTGTGCTTCCGCCGGGGCCGGAAGCCCGGCGCTCCTTGAGGGTGGGGCCTCCGCCTCGAATTAGGTGAATTGAACAGCCGATGTTTCCAGTAACTTAGCCACCGCATGGCAATCCTATATGACCGACTCGGTGGTCCTCCATACTACCGCTCCGCCTCAACGATGTCATATGCAGTGGCCTCGGCGATATCCCACTGGAGATTGTCGAGCGACTCTTCGTTGGCTTCGTAATACGAAAGCGCGTATAGTCGCTCACAGACCTCAAGCGCCGTTGGTGTGATGCGGTACTCGTGTTCGACCGTGGTCTTCATCTCGCCGTCGGTCTCCGAGCGCAGCAACGCTGACCGAACAGAGACGCCGTCGAGTTGTGTCGATTCGAATGAATCACTATCTGCGTCGTCGGCCGTGTCGAGCCCTTTTGGCTGTATGAGGTGCCACCCGTCCGCATCGTTGTAGAGGAATTGTGTCCGAAGCCCCTCGCTCCGCTGGGACTGCACATGGGGGTTCACCGGATCTTCGGACCAGAGTCGCCGGCTGACAGTGTGGCTAAACACGAGTGGCTGGTTGCCAAGCGGTTGCGTCTCGATCGGGAATCGCTTGAGCACCGGATCGAACTTTGAGGGGCCGGCACGAGCTTGGGTTAGGAGCAGTTGTCCGTTGTATCGAGTCAGCCCAAATTGCCACGGTTTCGAGGTCGACCCGCGATACGTCGCTATTGGTATCGGCTCCCCCACGCCATCACTCTCAGCGCTGGGTTGAGAGGCAGTGACGGGCCGATACAACTCGCGTTCGACGAGGACACCGAGGGGATGAAAATGGACATCCTGGGTGTCATGCTGATACCGAGAGGCGAGCTCGTAGTTGCTGATCACGTCCCCGTTATCGTTGCGGAACACTGCGTCAATCTGGTTAGGACCATGCGTGGCTTTCCCCACAATCAGGGGTGCTTTTGACAACTCGAACCGGGTGGCGATGGCCGTATCTGGGAGTTCAGTTCGCTCTGCAAGTTCGTGGGCTGTCGCTAGACCGATCAGTTCGTCAGTACGACGCACGCTAGTTGCAGACTCGAACGCTGTGTCGGGATCGACGTCTGCTGAAATAGCGACAATGGCGATACCGTTGATCGTTTGGTCGTTGAGCGACAGTCCTGTCGAGACGATTTCAACGTCGATGCCGGCTGTGGTGGCGTCGGTTTCGGCTTGCTGTCTCGTTTGATACTGGATGTTTCCCCCACTGCCCTCGAATTCGTACGTGAGCTCGTACATTGGTAGTTGTGTCTCTTGATGGATGGTCGAGCTATCGTCCCCTCGCCAGTCGCTCAGCGTTGTAGCTGTCGATGCTGGTGTTCTCGATCCGCCGCCGTACCTCCTCGATATCATAGGAAACTCGATGCAGATCAACAGTCATCGCATCGAGATTGACGACCGCATAGGCAGCATCTGGGTCCCTGTCACGTGGCTGGCCGACACTACCGGGATTGACGACGATCCCGTCAGCAAACACTTCGGCATGCTGGACGTGTGTATGCCCGAGGACAAGCACGGCTTCGTCGTCGAGGAGCGTCGGTTCAAACGCGGCGGGTCGTGTGTACCGATTCCGCTCTTCGGGGTGATCGTGGACGACCTTCAGTCGCCCATCGAACAGCAGGCGCTCTCGCGGGAGCGCCGCTAGCCACGACCGCCGCTCCTCCGACAGCGTGCGGCTGGCGTACTGGTCGCCTGATTCGTAGGGCTGGTCGTTGACAACGGCCCGGTCGTGGTTGCCCTCCACCGTTGGAATCGATCGCTCGCGAACCATCTCGATGCACTGCCCCGGCGATGGG
This sequence comes from Halapricum desulfuricans, assembly GCF_017094465.1. Taxonomy (NCBI): domain Archaea; kingdom Methanobacteriati; phylum Methanobacteriota; class Halobacteria; order Halobacteriales; family Haloarculaceae; genus Halapricum; species Halapricum desulfuricans. The sequence continues at coordinate 45,837 of NZ_CP064792.1, read as the reverse complement.
CCATATCCGACGATGTCACCGGCACAGACGAGTGCATCCACGTCGTCTATCTCTTCAAGGACGGCTTCTAGTGCGATGGCGTTGCCGTGGATATCTGAAAGGAGGCCGATACGAGTCGGGCGGTCACTCACTTGGCATCACTCCCAGTACGCTCCAGTTCGAGCAATTCGCCCGCGAGGTCGCGGAGGTCGTCGGTTTCCTCGATCGCGGCCAGCCACGCGTCGGGAAGTGACTCCGCGCCAAAGCGAGCGCCGGCGACAGCCCCGGTGATCGCACCGACTGTATCGGCGTCGCCACCAGCGTTGACCGCCCGGACGATCGCGTCTTCTGCACTGTCTGCGTCAAGTGCATAGTAAAGCCCCGCCTGGAGCGCATCGACGACGTATCCACCGTTGTTGAGCTCGCTTGCCGAGACGCTGTCCGGCAGTCCCTCGACAGCGTTGATGAGCTCCGGTGCGTCCGACTGGCCGGGATAGGTCGTCTCAAGAGCGCGTCGCAACGGCTCGTCCTCGCCGTGAAGCAGACCCGCGATAGTGAGATTCAGGATGGCACAGCCACGCTTGCAGCGGGGATCCGCGTGGGTGATCGCTGAGGATTGTTCGCTCACGCGCCCGAGATGCTGCGGGTCGTCGGTGAAGGCCAGCGCGTACGGTGCACACCGCATCACACTCCCGTTGCCGGCGTTACTGCCCTCCGGTCGTGACTCCCAGACGTCTTGGCCGGCGTGTTCCCACGGTTCACCCTGCTGGAGACGAGCGAGGGCGTCGCGAGTCATCAAGCCAATATCGAAGGGGCCGGTCTCGTACCAGCTCACGAACCGCTCTGCGACGTCAGCGCCGTCAAAGCCGCCAGAGTCGACGAGACTGCGAGCGATCCGAAGCGCGAGTTCGGTATCGTCGGTAATTGTGCCGGGCGGTTGCCCGTGACTGCCGTCGCCGAGCATCGAGTCAACGGTGCCATACTGTGTATCGATCGTGACGGCGGATTTGAATTCGACTGGCCGGCCAAGGGCGTCGCCACAGGCTAGCCCGAGGAGACAGCCTTCCGCTTGCGAGGTGGGGATCATAATTGGAGCTCCTGTGATCGCTTTCGACACATGACGAGCTGTGCTACTATGTGTGCTGGAATCCTGGTAAGCGTATTCATACTGGGTCGATCTCTGAAAGTGCCCACGCAATCCGGTTCCGAACGGCTTCACTTGGCTCCTCCTGGAGACGCTCTTCGAGTGTCGCTTTCGCCTCCGAGGCCTCGAGACGGCCCAGCGCCCAGCAGGCGTTCTCTCGGACCTGCTCGTTGTCGTCCGAAAGCAATTCGACGAACATCGGGGTCAAGTGACTGACCGACGCTGGGAAGTCTTCAGCCACACGTGCGAGTGTCCCACTCGCGTTGATACGAGTCTGAGAATCGTCGTCAGTAAGCAACGCTGCGATGTCATCGATGTACTCCTCTACGATATCGGTGTGTAGGTCTGCCACCTCGTACGTCAATGCGATAGCGTTATTCCTGAGTTTGTAGTTATCAGTATCGTACAACTCGACGACGTCCTCGAAGATCTCAGTCGTAAATGCGGCAGGCGCCCTAAGAGTGCGGCCAAGGGCTGCCGTTGCGAGTTGTCGAACCTCATTCGATGCTGATTCCTCAAGAGCGATCTCAGCGAGATGACCGGCAGTTGATGCAGTCGTCTCGGGGGATTCAGCAGCCACCTTTGCAAGAGCACGGACAGCGTACCGTCGCCTCTCGTCATCCTCCTCGAGGAAATCGACGAGCTTCGGTACCGCATCAATGCAGTCGGCCGGGTACTCCGTGGCAATCCCGGCAAGACAGCCAGCTGCCTCGCGCTGAACCGGCGTACGCTCTGAGTCGAGATACGGTTCGATATCATCGAGCGCCGGGGCGATGTCTTCAGGGCTGGCTTCTGCGATTGCGTGCAGTGTCGTCAAGGCGTCGTGAGGAGCGACGGGGTCATCTTCCTGAAGCAGGGAGCGCAAGATGGGAATCGCTGGCGAACACGCATCTGGTCGAACCGTTGTGAGGGCGGCCAGCGCGTGGAGGGCGTCTCGCTGCTGTTGCGGTGGCAACGCTTTCTGATCCAGTAGTGTCAAGACGGGGGAAAGCTGCAGCTGGTTCGGCGCTGCATCCGCAAGCCGGCGGAGCGCCGCTGCTGCGTCGGGTTGTGTCTCGGCTTGTGCGGTGACCGCTTCCGGTGATAGTTTGACAACGTGGACGACATCGATTGCACCGATGGGCACAGTGAACGACTCCCCCTTGGGGATGAGTGACGAGCAGCGAACGATCGGTGCCTCACTCTCTGCTGTGTCCTCGACTACAGTAACGTCCCAGCACAGTCGCGTCACATCGTCGCCGTCCTGTTCGTAGGTAATTTCGAATCCGGGCGTGTCGTCGTACCCATCGAGGAACGACGCGAGGTGGTCGGCGTCCGCGGGCTTGATCCCCGCTACCGTGGGCAGCCCGCCATCAGTGGCCAGATCGTCATCACTCACTTGATCATCCGTCAACGGGGGCGCGAGGTCGAGGTGCCCATCACGGACTGCCGGGACAAACTCCCAGGCGTGGTAGTGCTGCCAGCCCTCGACGTCGCTCAAATCGAGGTCGTCAACGACGATATAGCGATCGGCCGCCGGGTGCAACGCTTCGATCAACGTCAACCGTTCCCGCCGCGTCGGGAACGACTCATACCGACCGTCCGGCTGTTTGTCGCCAAGCCAGTCGTCCCAGTCGGCAGGGTGGCGACCGACAATGTCAACGACGCCGGGAATCGCCGCTTCTTCAGCGAGGTCTTGATTCCCGATCGCGTAGACTGCGTGGTCGGTTTTGTGTGCGAGGTAGCGGACCCACTCTAGGGGGACTGCCTCATACTGCGGATGAGGGTTGACATCGACGGTCCAGTCACGATCGAACGCGAACACCAGCATCAGTCCCAATCACCTGCCTGCTCAACCGTCGGCTGTATCTCGATGCCAGCCTCGGCGCACAGCGTCTCAAGCACCTCAACCTCCTGGCTCAGCGTGTCGTCACCGAGTGCGTTGGCTTCCGCAACCAGGTACGCCCGTAGCGTCTTGAACCGGCGGCCGTACTCTTCTGGGACTGTCAGCGGTACCGACTCGCGTTCCTGTTCATCTGGCCTCCCGGAGTCGATCCAGTCATCAACACCTGACGACACGTTCGTGCGCGAGTGGACGTCCTCGGCCCACGCTTGAAGCAGACTCGCGTACCGGGCGAGCGCGGTGGCTTTCCGGATGCCACTGTGATCGAACGTGCGCCCATTCCGTGGGAGTTCGACGGCGACGCGCTCGGAGTGATGACTGCCGTCGCGCTCAACCCACGATGCGACCAGATCGACCGCGCGGTCCGTATCGGTCACGTCGAGTTCGACCAGGACGACCCCGCCGCGGGTCTCGCCGTCGACCTTGGGCGAGGGGAACAGCGTCGTCACGTGAATCAGCTGGTCAGTGCTGTCGTTGCCGGGGGCGCCATGGACATCGGCGACCTCACAGCCCTCCGCGTCGAGTTCCAGCTGGAGATCGAACACCAGCGGTGACACCATATACGCGAACTCCTCGCCAAGGCGTTGCTCGAACTCCTCGACGGAGTGGACAAAGTAGTGGTTCGCACCACGGACGTCTGAGACGGCGTCAGCAAGATCGGCGTTCTCGTCGAGCCCGATCCCGAGAAACGTCGTGTGGATCCCATCAGCAGCAGCGTCCGCGAACAGCTCACGGAGCCGCGTCTCACCGGTGCTGCCCATATTCGGCATCATATCGGTCATGAACACGACGCGGCGCTCGGTGTCGGGTTCGGCCGGTGCGTCCTGGAGGAGATCCCACGCCGCCATGAAGCCGTCCTCCATATTCGTCCCGCCGCCAGCAGACACCTCACGGATATGTTCCCGAATCGCGTGCATATCTGTCGAGCCGACGTCTCGCAACGGCTTGGCAACATGGGCGCGGTTGTTGTACAGGACGACGCCGAGTCGGTCCTCGTCGTCTAACTGCTCTGTAAGCGCACACAGCGCGCGGGTGGCGGCGTCGATCTTCCGCTCGCTTGTCGTCTCAACCTCGCGCTGGCGACCATGTTCGTCGTAGTAGTACTCATCGAACGGCGAATCCATAGACCCCGAGACGTCCACCACTGCCACCAGATCGAGGCGCGGCCGCTCGAAGTCATCAGTCGACAGCGTCGAGTCTAGCCCGACGCTGAGGACGTGTTCGGTCTCGGCGGTGACGGGATGTTTCGAGACGCCGGCAGCGTACCGCGGCGCGAACAGCGCGTCCGTCTCGGCGCGGCGGCCGCCCGTCTCGAAATAGTAGTCGTAGAACAACCCTTCTGTGCTGATCGCGCCAGGCTGGGGCGTGAATCCCTGCTCGATATTCTCTCGGAAGTTCGTCGCGTCCTTCGCACCGCCAGTCGCAAGCCCCATCGTGTCCGACGACGACGCCATCGGCGACTGATTGACACTCTGCATAACAGGGGCGCTCTCCGCGTCGGTCGGGAGATGCAGGTCGCGGTCGTCGAAGACCTCCTCACAGTTGTCGCAGACATAGTCCGGCGCCGTATGTCGAGTTCGGTCGTCTCGGTCCATCGGCTGCCAGTCGTCAACCTTCTCCCAGTCAGTCGGGACGAGCCGCGTCTGCTCGGTCGCGATGAAAAACGGCTCGTCGATTTTCAACTCCGTGGCAGCCTGTCGAAGTGGTGCCGGTGCAGCGTCTATTGCGACGGCGTGGCGCAGTTGCGCGCCGCAGTTCGGGCACCGTTCGTCACTCGGGTCCGCAGCAGCTGTCGGCACGCAGTACCGTGCCTCGGCGATCTCATAGCGGCGTCCGGTCTGGAGGCCGTGGATGTCGCAGTCCGCAGCGGCTGGAATCAGTAACGTCTGCGTTGTCTCGTCGCCCATCGAACGAAAGCAAATACATTCCAACAGTAGAACACGAAACGGCGGATTCAGACTCTGTGAGCCGTGATTTCGGCACGAATCGCAGCGATGGGCGCTGGAGGCGCTTGTCCGACTGTCGAACGAATCGCTTTTCCAGGCGTGAGACATCCGAATTTGAGGGCCGCAAATAGGGCTTCCAACAGTGGTTCGCGTGGGAACGACCAAAGAGTCTCGAACTTGCGGACCGCGAAATAGCGTCACACAAGCCACCGTTCACTCCCATCGCTCACGTCTGGATCACTTCATCCGCTAGTGCAATGACAAAGGAATCACGGCTACGACCGGCGCACCGTGAGGGAAAAGATGGAACAGCGGGGAGAATACGTGGATGACCTGTAGACGAACCCATCCGGAATTGCTCAACGAGGTCACGTAATCTCGTCGATTAACTCGAAGCCATTTTTGAACTGAACGCGGTTCTCGAACCCGTTCGCCTCAAGCGCAGCCACGGCACCTTCTCCGGCATCGAGGTCCGTCGTCACGATAGAGACGTAATTGGTGTTCTCTTCGAGTCGTTCGGCCGCGACCGCAGCGAGTGCAGTGTCGGCTTTCTCAATCTGGTCTTCGTCCCGATTCGACGAACGGGCGATGAACGACAGGACGTCGTCCATAACCCGTGACACCGTGCTGTTCCTGTAATCCGGTTCGTCAGCGACCGTGACCCAGCCCGCGTCGATGGCGCTGTTGATCGGTGTCTGACTCGGTGTGCTCCGATTCGGGGCACCACCAAGTTCGTCGTAGACCCGCTGCGGAATGAGGAAGGTAAGGTCGTTCCGTTCGGCGAAGCGTTCGAGTGCAGTATACTTGTTGTTCTGCTGGCGGCCACACGCAATGAACAGGCCCGTATCTGCCACCCACGCTACCGACTCTTGAAATGGATCGAACGGCTTACTCATCGTTTCCGTCCTCAGTCCTCTGTTGTTGGCGGCTGCTCACGGGCGTTCCGGATCTCCTCGAAATATGGATCGACCGTCTTCATATCAATGACGACGTCTCGCAACGCCTGTAGCACGGCAATTGCGAACGCGTGCTGGAGATCAAGCTCTCGGGCCGCAACCCGTTCTGACATCTCACCTTCCGCGTATGGGACGGCATACGTGATCGCTGCTGCGAGCTTTCCGAGTCCATATCTTTCGATCAAGAGATTGAGATCTTGGTCCCGAGCCGACCGGCCGAACGCTTCGATGAGCGTCGGCGTGATCGTGTACTCGTCTCCGTCGAGATTCGCGGTGAGCGTAATCGGGACTGCCGAATACGTGTGCGTCTTTTGTTCTTCATCCCGGGTCAACACCCCGAGTTCGACGAGCGTGCCGGCATCCGAGTACGCTGTCGTCCGCGGCAGCTCCAATTCCTCGACGATGTCGTCGATGGTGACTTCTCCTTCTCGGAGAACGAACGTGTAGAGTCGCGCCAGCCGCAGTTCCTCCAGCAGCTGTGCCACTGATAGCAGGCCATTGACGGCGCGCTCGGGATCTCCAGCAGCCTTCGACATACAATTCATAATTCGTGTATTAGGTAATAACGCTTGGGGCACTCGGATGCACCAATCGTCGTGAACGTTCAATATCTAGACCTGAGGGAGAATATCATGTACATCGGTGTCCATCGGTGCTCGACAGGATGGGTCGCTGTCCAGTTCGACGAGGACGGCTACGAAGACACCAATCGATACGAAGACGTCTAGGGACTGTGGATGGCTCACCTCGATACGGCAGAACAAATACTGATCCACGGACGAAAACTCAAATGCAAGGCGTTCACGTGATGACACCACTCGCAAGAAACTCAGTCCGAAGTGCCGTTCTAGCGTGTTTCCTGTTCTCGCACGAGCGGCTGTTCACGAGGGGAGCTACGAGGATGCAAAGCAGAGGCAGGAGAAGCGCACTGATGGTAGTCTTGGCGTCCAGCGTGGGGTATCGTGAATAAGATCACTGAGCTTGGCTCGTCCCTCTGCGAGAACCCGTATCAATCGGCGATTGATTTTCGCTGTTGGGACCAGTGTGGATGGACGCGAACTCCCGTGGACGCCACTCGCCCGGTTGCACATCGAACGAAAGCAAACACATTCCAACAGTAGAACACGAAACGGCGGATTCAGAGGCTTTCGGCCGTGATTTCGGGAGGAATCGCAGCGATGGGCGCTGGAGGCGCTTGTCCGACTGTCCAACGAATCCCCTTCCAGGCGTGAGGCGTCCGAATTCCGGCAGCTCAGAAACAGCTATTCATCAATTAGTATACTATTTGTAGCTCCGGTGAAAGAGACAGAGCGCGAGTATAGTATTCCATCAACAGCTGTCGTCGCAGGTCAAGGTGAAACCAAGGGGTTCCCAAGAGCGATAGAAATCCCTCGATGAAAACACACTCTTACTAACCGCCAGACTCCCCTGGTCTAGATAGATCAATACAGATCACTATTGAGAAGAGTTTTCTCTCTTTCTTGTGGAGATTCTATTCCGTCTCTCGATAATACTGTAGACCATCGAATGATGGATACAGGGGCTATCTCTGCCGATCCGCAACTCAGGTATGACAACTGTTCTAACACCCTTTGTGAACAGCTCTACATTATCTGACCCCTTCTCAGATCAGCCACATCTCGAGAGCCATAGAACTATTGACGTTCCTGATTAGCCAATTGATAGAGAAATTCCACGGGAACCTTTGTTTGCACCGATATCAAATGATTGGGGGGGTGATATGGGGGTGGGGGAAAGGTGGGTATGAAACCACCCAATCTGTGGCTTCGGTTGCCCCAACTGGGGCAAATAGTTGTGGGGGCAGTCATATATAAATCTCTGGCGATGACTTTCACTGAATGGGATTCCTGTTGAAGCAAACCACGGTACGAAGTACTCGGTTCGCGCTCATAGTAAACGGGAACTGTTCAGTTGGATTATATGAGCGTGCCAGAATGACGTCCTCAGCCCCGTTTGATCTCCCGTGAGCGTTCCATATGGTGTTCTGATGGAACGACTTATCTGTAGGACTGCTCTTGGCTACATATGACGATTGCAACTGGCGATTCTGTGACGATTGAGTATACTGGACGATTGGACGACGGATCTGTCTTCGACACATCACGTGAGGAAGTCGCTGAAGAAGCGGGCTTGGCCGAGACGCAACCCGACCGTGAATACACTCCGCTAACGTTCGAAGTCGGATCAGGGCAGGTTATCGAAGGACTCGAAGACGCACTGAGTGGGATGGAACAGAGCGACGACTTCACTGTCGAAATCCCTCCCGAAGAAGCCTACGGTGAATGGAGTGAGGAGCGTGTCCGAGAATACGATCGCGCTGAACTCAGTGAGATGCTCGGCGGTAAAACCCCAGAGGAAGGTGCGTACATTGAAACCCAAGAGGGCGAGCTCGCCGAAATAACCGCTGTCGAAGACGACGTAGTCCGCGTTGATTTCAATCCAGGGCTCGCTGGTGAAACGCTCCAATTCGATATCGAAGTTGTCGACGTCAACTGACGGTTGCTGTTGTGGGTGAACGAGCCTCGCGTGATACACAGTGCGTGTTTGACCTCCTCCACACGACTGAAGTCGTGGGATTCCTCCGTGGGTAATCCAACCAGATCGATTACCCCGGCTGTGAACTTGCGGGTTTGCTGAGGCTGGGTTGGTCGAGCGACCGCGACTGTTCCCCAAAATCCGCGGGTATCCAGTCGTGTTCGTTCCACTGCCAGTACGCCCCATCCGTGGGTGCGTCCCTGTCGCGCTCAGCAGACAGGGCAGCGGGCCTGGCCATCGGCCCCATTTCAGACTGCAACATATTCCACGCCCCCGCCACGTCACATACGTTCTAACAGCTGATTCATCGAGTTAGTGCTCCGAGAAACTCCTTGTGAATCGTTCTATGACTCCCTCGACAAAGTATGAGATCTCCAGTTTGACTGGTGTCACCTACAGTTTGAATACGTATGCCGATCCCGCATCTTCGCCGTTGGGATCATCGTCGTGGTAAGCCCCAATGAGAGCAGTGGTCCCGTCACTCGACACTGCCACGGACCTGCCGAAGAAGTCAAGGCTCTCACCGTCATCGGCAGCGAATTTGCTGATCTGTGACGGACGTTGCGTCTTCGATTGGATGCCGGTCTCTGGTTTTGTTCTTGTCACTAGAACACCCGGCCAGTACGCCTACTCCGGTCGCTCCAACCAACTGAAGAAGATCTCGACGCTCCCAGTCCATAGAGTACATAACGAGCGCATTGTGAAAAAGACGGGTCAGTCGAATCTCATTGGCAACGGCTACTGACGCTGTCTTGATCGATTTGTTCCCAACTCTGCGTCAATCGCTATCTAAGATACGCGCCCTCCATCTCGCACGGGCGCTATCGGCCTACTCAGCCTGTGTCAGATAACAGGTGATGCAGACCTCGATCTGAAGCCCGGTCTACCGGAAAGATTGGGGCCTATGAATAACTCTTATGGCCATATGATCCTCAAATGACGCTATGGTACACGGTACCAGACGAGACGTTCTCAAGGTAAGCGGAGCATTGCTCGGAGGCATCGCGCTCGGGACTACCGTTACAGCGGCAGCTTCGACTGATCGGTACATCGTCCAAACAAAGGGCCGCGGGTTGCCGAAGAGCGTTGAGATGGTCCACGAGATGCCGGGGACCGACATAGCAGTCGTTTCCGGAACCGAGGGAGCGCTGCAGTCGTCGAGGGGGGTGCGAGAATTCGCGCCGGACGTCGAGCTCGAACTGAGCGAGCCGTCGGTGAACGTGGAGATGCCGTCCTTCGACACCGCGGACTATGAGGGTCAACCCGGCGACTTCCTGCAGTGGGACAAGGCTGCCCTAAACGTCTCAGAAGCCCACGAGACGACAGAGGGTGAGGGCACACGCGTCGCTGTCATCGATTCTGGCGTACTGGAGACCCATCCAGACCTTGCCGGACCGCTGAACCTCGATCTCTCGCGGAACTTCACCGACGATGGCGGCGACCACAATCCCGTCGGCGGCGACGATCACGGCACCCATGTTGCCGGCATTGTCGCCGCAGACAACGGGGGCGGCATCGGTGTCAACGGCACGGCACCACAGACCGACCTAGTGGACTGCCGCGTGTTCTCCGGGCCGAGCGCGTCGTTCGCCGACATCCTCGCGGCGGTCGTCTACAGCGCGAACATCGGCGTGGACGTGGCGAATCTCTCGCTGGGAGCGTATCCGATTCCGCGGCAGGCCAATGGGGAATTTTATGGGAAGGTGCTCAACAGCGCGATGACCTACGCGAACAAGGAGGGGACCCTGCTGGTCATCGCGGCTGGCAACGACAGCGCCGACCTCCAGCACGACAAGAACTTCATCAGCCTGCCGAACGAGGGGGCACAGGCGCTGTCGGTATCTGCGACCGGCCCACTCGGCTACGGCTGGGACGCCGATGGCGACGGCGAGGTGACGGATCTCGCCGCCTCGCCTGAGAGCCCGGCGTTCTACACGAACTACGGCACCAACGCCGTCACACTCGCTGCGCCGGGCGGTGATGCTGACTCCGACGCCATTGGAACCGGCGTTCCGTGGTTCAACGACCTCGTATTCAATACGGTGTTTACCTATGAGGACACCGACGGCGATGGCGAGCCCGATACCCAGGTGCCTGGCTACGGCTGGAAGGCTGGCACCTCGATGGCCGCGCCGAACGTCGCTGGCGCCGCGGCGCTAGTCAAGAGTGCGAACCCGAACTACAACGCCAGCCAAGTCGAGTCAGCGCTCAAGCGAGCCGCCGACGTCCCCGAGGACTACGACAAGGCGTTCTACGGCAGCGGTTACCTGAATATTCTCGACGCGCTGTAGGGGGGAACGGAGACACGTTTTCGGGATTGCGAACCTAACACTCCCACCACTCGGGATTCCTCCGCGTTCACGTGGAGGGGGATGTCAACCACGAGCCTGCGTCGTATCAGCAGTCACTATCGTGTCCTATGTTTCCTAATATTTATCATCATCTGATCAAAGGGTATGGCGGTGTTCAGATAAGGATTGAAGAGTGAGGCGGTGTGTTTTCTGAGTGGTTCATGCCCGAAAACACACGCCTCAGCGGTAGTATCGACCAGATCAACTTAGCGTTTGTTGAACGAGAAGCGACACCGCGGCTGCTGATGAAGCTCGGTATTCAGCTGCATCTTGCTGGACTATCGCTTTCGAATACCGTTTCGATTCTTGCGGTACTTGGTGTCGAGCGGGCACGATCGACCGTCCATAATTGGGTTCACAAGGCTGATTTACAGCCAGAGTCGGGTCGATCTCCGGATCACGTTGCGGTCGATGAGACCGTGATCCGACTCAATGACGAGCGGTACTGGCTGTACGCTGCGGTCGATCCCGAAACTAACGAATTACTCCATACAAAGCTTGAACCGACGACAAACAAGGTGATCGCTCACTCTTTCTTCACCGAACTTCGCGAGAAACACAACGTTGACGACGCTGTGTTTCTCATCGATGGGTCGCTCTCACTGAAAGACGCCTGCTCACGACACGGCCTCGATTTCAGATACGAACGCCACGGAAATCGGAATAGTGTCGAACGTGTCTTTCGTGAGGTAAAATGACGCACATCTTCGTTTTCAAACTGTTTCAGCAACGCCCAAGCAGAGACAGCTGACGACTGGCTTCGATCGTTCGCCTTCGCATGGAATCAGCTAATCTGAACACGACCGTCTCTACGACATATCGCAAGATTCGTCCGATTCGTGTAGTGAACTGAGATATGGGCTCGTTCAAACACGGACGTATCGATGCCGGTGACACCGTTGACCGGCAAATCCCTAAGTGAGACGTTTAGTAACACCCGCCAAACGGCGTTCTCCAGACGGTCAAACGCCTTATAGAGCGTTGAGGGTCCGGGGATCGAATCAAGGTCGAGGACGTCACGGATGCGGGGCATCTCGATGAGTTCGTCAACAAGGTCGCGGTACGTGATCGTCTTCTTGACCCCCAGACAGAGCAAGACGACGTGTTGACTGAGCATGAATCATTTCCGAGAATAGCGCGTCGAGAACCGAGAGCCAGCAAGGGTTACAACAAGGACTTGGAGACCATGTCCTGTTTTTGATTTGCCTACTGTACGTGCGTTATCGTTAAAAATAATAAAAACCACCCCAATCCTCGGGGAATGAATATATTGAAAACCGTTATGAATTGACCTCATGCGATGCCTAGGTTATCCAGTATCAATCGTCGAACCGTACTGAAGGGCACGACCGGCGCGGCACTTGGATCGCTTATAACAGGGACAGCAGCTGGTCGCGCTCGAAACGGTGGCTCATCGTCAGATGATTCGTCACCCAACCTCATAGCCCATCGGGGCTTTGCAGGCGTACATCCCGAAAACACCGTCGGCGCAGTGGCAAAAGCCGCTAAAGGAGGCAAAAGCAACGACGCGGCCAAACGCGGCGCTGACATGATCGAAATCGATGTAGTTCCCTGTGGGGGCCGACCATACGAGGGAGAGGACTTCGAGGTGGTCGTCTTCCACGACGATCGTTTGGCCTCACGTGATGGAGGTGAGCGCGGTCTTACCGACCACGAGAATACGCTCGTGTGGGAGACTCCCTGCGCAGACGTCCAGAACGCTGAAGTTCTCGATAGTGGGGAGACAGTCCCGACGTTGCAGGAAGTATTGCAGGCGGTCCCGGCGCACGTAGGCATCAACATCGAGTTGAAGAATCCCGGCGACACCGGGATTCGATTCGCCGAAAACCTAGAGGGAGAAGAACTTGAAGCTCGAAAAGACGTCTGGCGGCCGTTCACTCAACGTGTGCTTGACATCGCGTCCCAGTTCGAGAACCACATCCTTGTGTCGTCGTTCCTAGAGGCCGCCCTGGCGACGACGCGGGAATACGATCCCTCCATTCCGATCGCATTCCTGTTCTGGGATTCGATCGAAGTCGGTCTCAAAATCACCGAGAAATACGATTGTGAGGCAATTCATCCACCGTATAATATGGTCAAAGGGGCGCCGTTCTTCAACGACGCGTACTACATCGAGGAGCCGGAATTCGCCGATATTGATCTAGTGGAGAAAGCGCACGATGCAGGGCGGAACGTGAATACGTGGACTGTGGGTACCTGGTATCAGGCTGAGCAACTCGTTGACGCTGGAGTCGACGGGATCATCGCGGATTATCCCAATGTATTTAATTGGAGTGTCGAGTAACGCACTAGTATTGTTGCAGAATATACATTAACTAACCTCTTTTCTTATAGTTGATCGAATAATCCGGTGAGAACGTTCTCTATCCAAAAATCAGATTGACTCAATCGAAATAATCCAACTATTCGTAGGTGATAAGATCCCCCACAGTCTCTGTATCTTTCACTCGGTGATCGAAAAAGTCAGCGATCATATTAACCAGGGACTTAACTAACTAGGAAAACTGCGAGGACCGGTATGCTTGGAAAGGCAACCGGCACCTGCTGAGACTGTCCTAAAGTCCACTATCTATCGGTTCTAGAGCTTCAACGCCTGAGCCATCGCTTTGTAGATGTCCGTGTTATCGTTCGCGCCGGCGAGATACTCGGCATTCGGGCCGGAGGCCCAGATCGGGAGTTCACGACCGCTGTGTGAGCAGGACCCCCAGCCGATGTTCGCATGCTCACTGACAACCGACGGGAACCCTTGGGTGTTCGGATACCACTTCGTGTCTTCAATTCGGCTAATTTCCTCGGAAGTGAGCGACTCGATGGGAGTGTTATTAGTGACTACTTCTTCAACGTTGTCTGCGTCCTCAACCATGGGCCAGAGCGTTTCGAGACTGATCTCCATCTCGTTGATGAACTCCATGTTGACGTTGTAAGCGTCGCGCCCCATCTGGAGGCCACCCGTTTCGTGGTCGCCCGCGTTGATAACCAGCGTCGGTTGAGTACCCTTGCTGTTAGCGTAGTCAAGGGCGACTCCGGTCGCTTCGTCGGCTTCGAGTTCCTCGTGCGGGAGGCTGGGATCGTTGGCGTGGGCTTTGTGGTCGACACGTCCGGCCTCGACCATCAGGAAGAAGCCTTGGCTCTTGCCAGGACCCTTCTTCCGGAGGAGTTCGATCGCTTTCTCCACCATGTAGGATAGACTCGGGGTTTCCTCCCCTCGATCCAGTGTATACGGGATGTGACTCTCCGAGAATAGACCGAGGACGGGCCCTTCCGTCACATCTTCGAGATCGGATTGCGTTGTGACGTACTCGTATTTGTCCTCGGCTTTGTCGATCAAGTCGTCGCTGAACTCCCGGCCACCGCCGCCGAGTAGGACGTCGACCCACACCTTTTCCTCGTCTGGTTCCGCCCACAGTGGACCTTCGATATATTGTCGGGCAATCTCTGTCTCGTGATCCCGGTCGGGCCAGTGCGTAGCGAAGGTCGCGGGAGTGGCATGGGTAAGTCGCGTCGTCGTGACGAGTCCCGTCGCATACCCGGCTTCGCGGGCCTTCTCTAGCACCGTCTTTACTGGAACGAATCCTTTATCGTAATCAAGGACACCACCGACAGCTCCGTTATACGTCTTTGTCCCGGTAGACATAGCCGTTCCGGCGGCAGCAGAGTCAGTGATATTCTGGAATCCATTATCCAGTTCATCACCCGTGAAATCACCCTCGTATTCGCCCCCCCACTCTGTTTCTCCGACATCGTCGGGCATCGTCGTCATCGTGCCCATCGTATCGAACCGATCGACGTTCAGCTGTGTTTCGTCCGGAGTGGCATTCACCGGGAACGCCTCGGGGTCGTCTTGGTACGCTTTCAGATAGCGGGCAGCGGTTACCTGCGACTGCGATTGTCCGTCAGGGATGACGAGCACGACGTTCCGCGCTGGTGTCCCTTTTTTCGCAGAGACGGTCGGTCCACTAAGGACAGCACCACCAGCAGCGGCCCCAAGACCTGCCAAAAATGTTCGTCGGTCACTAGAGTACTTGCGATGCGCCTTGGCGATCGGATTGGGTTTGTCGGTCATAACACACCCCAAGTCACGGCTTCAGCCCCTTGTGGTAATTATTCACACCCCAAATTGAAAGGGGTATTATTTGCCGGTAAAATGAATGGGGGCGTTCAGATCATGATCTCCTGGTTCACAAAGCCAAGTGGTAGAGGCCGTCTGTGCTGTCTTCACCTTCGGAGTAAGACGCACATAAAGGTCGTCACAGGCTCTCACCTGCTCAAGTGCAGACCATTCGAATAGATAGCTGTCTTAAGTGACGCCACACTGAGTGCACATCCAGACGCAAGCGGACACATCGTCCGGTCAATCCTGGCCGGTATAGACGTGTTTGGTGGACCCACAGTGCTTGCAGGCTTTGATCGCAGTGACCTTGTCCTCGAGATCAGGGAAAGCGTAGTCCTGCTGCCAAATGACACCGGTGATAATCCAGTATGCCTTGCCAAAGCGCTCTTCGAGGTCCAAAGTCGTTTCCCGGTCGTCGATGGGCTTGCCGAATTCAGTGTACAGCTGTGGCGATTCGTCATCGCGATCCTGCATATCGGCGGCAAGATCAGCCAACAACTGCTGGCCAGGGTCAGAACGGGCCCGGACGATATCGGGCAACGCCTCGTAGCCGTGATCGGTCGGTGAGGGTACATTTCCACCAAAGTCACTGATCAGTGTCAGCTGCGTGCCCGTTGATGTCGACCACTCGAATTCCGAGCGTTTTTTCGGCGTGACCTGACCGGCGATGCTGGCCGTGTACCTGTGTTCGTCGGTAACGACAGCAGCGACGACCCGGTCAAATGTCCACTCGCGGGAGACCGTCGCACCGGATGCTGGTGAGCGAGAGCCACATCGGGCAGTGGCTCGACCGGGGGGCAAACGCCTTGCGAGCGCAGTCACGGCAGTAGTCGTCAGTCGGTGGAATCTCCCAGTCACACTGATTGCAGGTGTGGCGTTTACGCTCTTCGTTTCGATCAGAATACCCTTCATTGGGGAGTGTGTCGTCGGCTTTCGGATCTGCGTGAGGATCGTCGGGAGCAGGTACCCCCCGCGGATCCGAGAAATCATACATCTGGTGCTGGTTGTCTATCACATTGAGGGGTCAGCCATTATCTCATAAAAATAGTCATATCAAGTAAGTATCAAGTACCACTCCAATCTGAGGATTATACTGTCGTCTGGTCGGGAATCGTCTCAATCAGGTGTTCGGCAGCATCGGAGATTTGATTGGGGCGTCGAATCCCAATCGGTCGGCAGCATCGAGTAAGCGCGTCGACGAGTCCGTCAGCCTCGCCGTGGGCGTCGGTCTCGAGCTCGGGCAATGGCTCTCCCTGCGTTTGGGAGGGTAGTGTTCAGATTAGCTGATTCCATGCGAAGGCGAATGATCGGAGAGGGACCACTCTACGGCGGCCAGACGCTCGGATCGGTCCTATCCGTTTTCAAACGGCCAGCTTCGGTTGCGGGGGTCAGGCGCTCGGCTCCGGAATCGACGACGCCCGAGCGGCCTCCATCAGGTACTTACCGTCGTTCTCGACGAGCCAGCCGCCCTCAACCGCTGCGTCGACTGCGGACTGCATCTTCCTCACGTACTCGTCATGAGTCGGATATAGCTCGTGCAGCGTCTCGCCGTCGAACTGCTCGGTTCGACCGCGCATCACCATGCAGTCGTTCGATTCGTATAGTGCGACTGGGACGTCGACGACCGGTAAGCGAAGGCCACCGACCGCATTTCCAAATTTATCTTTCTTCGGTTCATTGTCCGCGCGTTCAAGGCGTGGGGCGCTTGCCGCCTCCTTGTTCCTCGTAAGCCATCGGTTCATCTGGTGTAACGCTGCACGGTGGACGTACTGATGGGGAAAGAGGTTAGATGGACAGTCGGACCCGCCCTGTTCGCCGTAGTGGCGCATCGCTTCCGGGTTCCACTCCACGTCTGCGCCCTGGTCGCGCGCGTTGACCTTGTCGCGGTAGACCATGGAGTAGTTGTTCGTGTGGGTCGCTCCGGCAACCTCCCAAAGCTTGAACAGACCGCCGTCCTCGCGCGGATTGGTTGTCCCTGGGTAGCCGAAGTTCCGTACCTCTGTCTCGGTATTCACCCACAAGACTGGTACCAGGTCGTCTCGAACTCTTCGTTGGGACCCTGGTGCGAACCATTTCAAAGGAATGGATTCTGGAATGAAGCCGTCAACGATGTCGTGGGCTTCCTGCACCTCATTTATATAAGTGTGCAAGTACATCGCGGACTGAGAGATGCCCATGGCGATAACGTTTCTGACATTAAGCTTGGCGATCGGATCCGGGTCCGGTCGCGGACGAGCGCGAAACGCCTGAATAAGCTGTGAAAAGATGTCGTAGGAGTATGCATCGCCAGGATGTGAGATCGCAGCGTAGCGTTCTGGATCCCACTCTCGCAATGCGTCGGCTCCGACTTTCTGCACGGAGGCAATGACTAGGACATACCCCTCTCGCATCGCGTAGTCGAACTTATTGGCAAAGGAGAACGGGACGTCGTTGCCCTCCGTGACGTTCGCCCAGTTTATCGCAAGCGTCCCGTTGAACTGGCTTGGGCCGGACGGACGATACACTAACACACGTGTCGTGTAGGACGCGGTTTCGTCCGAATCGTTGACTAGTTGTTGCGCCGTTCCCGAGATGAAGTACTCTTCCTCGGTGTAGCTGTACTTGTCGATATCAGCGACAGTCGCTGTCATCGGTTTCCCGGTCCTAACACCGCCAGTTATGGGGCCCTCGACATCGGGTACCGGAACCTCGTGGTACTGTTTCGCGGCGACGCTACTACTACCCATCCCTGTTGTGATGCCCAGTGCCACCGAAGCGCCGCCCAGCTGTTTGAGTAAGGCTCGTCGGCTGATTCGACTTTTTCGAGGGGTATTAGAATGACCCATAGTTTGTGTATACTATATCACATTATTAATAATTATTTATAGATAGTTGTCATTTTTGGGTTGGGTAGTGAACCGGTTTCGAGTGGTCACGTTTCGGCGGTTTATGAGTTAGTACACACTCGTCGGTAGTGTTCAGATTAGCTGATTCCATGCGAAGGCGAACGATCGAAGCCAGTCGTCGGCTGTCTCTGCTCGGGCGTTGCTGAAACAGTTTGAAAACGAAGAGGTACGTCGTTTCACCTCACGAAAGATACGTTCGACACTATTCCGATTTCCGTGGCGTTCGTATCTGAAATCGAGGCCGTGTCGTGAGCAGGCGTCTTTCAGCGAGAGCGACCCATCGATGAGAAGCATGGCGTCGTCGTCATCGTGTTTTTCGCGGAGTTCAGTGAAGAAAGAGTGAGCGATCACCTTGTTTGTCGTCGGCTCAAGCTTTGTATGCAGTAATTCGTTGGTTTCGGGATCGACAGCAGCATACAGCCAGTACCGCTCGTCATTGAGTCGGATCACGCTCTCATCAGCCGCAACGTGATCTGATGATTGACCAGACCCTGGCTGTAGATTGGCTTTGTGAACCCAAAAGTGATAATCCAGCCAGATGCAGCTGAATACCGAGCTTCATCAGCAGTCGCGGTGTCGCTTCGCGTTCAACAAACTCTAAGTTGATCTGGTCGATACTTCCGCTGAAGCGTGTGTTTTCGGGCATAGAGCACTCAGAAAACACACCGCCTCACTATTCATCCTTATCTGAACACCGCCCACTCGTCACAGGCGCTGGTGAAGATCATATGGACAACCAATAACCTGGGACAGTGATTTGAGGCAGAAGGCCACTGTCTCGGGGGTTGGTTGGTCGTGATGTCGGCTTCCTCTCCGGCCTACTCGCTTGTGCTTCCGACTAAGCGTGGGAAGCCCGTCTCATTGAGGCCGGAGGCTCCGCCTCGAAGCCGCTGATTAGGCTACCTAATACATCCAGCTACCCCCTCGAGGTGGCTCAGCCAGATGGCTTATCTAACAAGCTTAACTAAGTAGTATAGCTATGTCGAATAGGTACACCGTCTGACTGGCCTTTATAACTGAGTAGATCAAATGGGTAAATATGCTGGCCTACACAGTATATTCAGAAGCAGGCGGCGTTGGCAAGACAACGCTGGCCGCAAACCTCGCGAAGGCAGACGTTCGTGCCGGCAAAGACGTCCTTATGATCGATCTCGATACGCAGGAAGCGTCGCTATCGTATCTACTGAACGTCAACGGAGATCGCGACGACGAAACAGCGGATAGCCTCCTCCGGCATATGATCGAACGCCCCCGAGGTGACTTCGAAGACCTAATCAAGTCGAGCGAGGGCATCGACATTATCCCAGCCCACAATATTCTCGAATACGCCTCAAAACACCTCCGGCGCCGTGAGGAAGAAGCCGCTGACTTTGGGGAGTCCTGGAATCCCAACAAGCAGTTGCTCCGTGTGCTGCGAGAAGCTGGCGTCCACGAGCAGTATGATACATTAATCGTTGATCCCCCAGCGAGCGCAGATATCAAACTCCACAACGCAATTCACGCGACACGGCATCTAGTCATTCCATTCGAACCCTCTGGGAAAGGCTACGAATCAGTCCAAGGGCTTGATCAGCTCGTGGGCGGCCTCGAAGAACAACTCGGCATCGAAGTCGGTGTCCTTGCAGTCGTTCCGAACCGCTACAAGGGAATGAACGACCAAGAGCGTTTCCTTGAGCAACTGCAAAACGATGGCTGGGACGTGCCAATCAAATTGCGAGAACGATCATCGATGCTCGAAGGCTGCTGGGCCGAGCAATGTACCGCATATCGCTATATCGAGGAGCACCGTAAGCGAGAGCGTGACCACGAACTCGACACGATCGAGAAGATCGACAAGCTCGCAGCTCACATCCGGCAGACAAAGGCGGTGGAAGCATGAAGAAAGGTTCAACTGACGATCCCTTTGCTGATGACGAGGAAGAGGCCGACAATGAACCGGAACAGCCGGAAAGCGAGCGATCCGAGCTCAGTACGTCAGCAACGAGTGAGTCGGTAACATCATCACAGAGGACGACGCAGCGGCAGTCACTTCCGTATATCCACTCACGAGATGGTGTCAAAGACGGACGTAAGCAACGGCCAGTATTTCTTCGCGAGCATATCGAAGACGGTATCGATGATCTCGTCGATCAAATGGAATCTGAGTTCGGCGAAGATGTGTACAAGACAGACGTGACAGAAGCTGCGATGGCAGTCGCCCAAGAGCATCCCGAATTAGTCCTAGAGAAGCTCGAAGAGTGGGGATACGGCTGGTCGTGATTCGTTCGGTGGGCCAACCCAGTTCTGGTCCGTAGCATCTTCCCGCGCCGTTTCTCGTACTTGAGACGCTTGCAGCTGACCAGTCGGTATTTCCAATGAACGACTCGTCGACGTGACAGTGGGGAGTCCATCCACATTTGAGTCCACACCGAAGTCCCCTCGCTACCAGAAGACAGTCAGAAACAGAGAACAATATATATCGGTTGTAGAAGGAAATATATACTTGAAGTCCGTTAGATGAGGTATGGCTAAGAGCTCCGGTCGCGACGGACCACCTCCATTCGATCGACCGTTCGAAGACGAGGATACGAAACAGCGGGTCTATGGGACGGTACTTCATACTCGGGAGCCAACGACGGCTGGGGAGATTGCAGATCAAGCAGACTGCTCAGAGGATGCAGCGCGATCTCATCTGTCCTTTTACGCTGATCTGGGAATCGTCACCCGCCACGAGGGACGCCCGGTCAGGTACGAGCGCAACGACGACTACTTCGAATGGCGACGGGTAAACGAACTTGCTCAAGAACATACCGTCGACGAGTTGCAGACCCGCGTGTCAGAGCTCACGGACCGGATTGAAACGTACCGTGACGAATACAATGCGAACTCACCTGCTGACGTCGACGTACTAGAATTCGATGCGGCCGAAATTGATGATGTGTACGTGGATCTCAGTGAATGGGCGACAGCTGTAGAGGATCGGCGTCTTCACGAGCGCGCCCGAAGGAAGGTATCCAGCTCTACAGCACCATCACACAGCTGACGATGGTGCCAGTAGACGACGGCGCAAGTCCCGCACCGATCGATCGGGCAGTGCTACAACAGATACGTGCTCGGTTTACCGGGAGTCGTCTGGCCGAGACTACGGAACTTGTCAAAGAGAGAAAATCACACTTGCGAGTCGAGTTATCTGACGAGTACTATCCAAACGAGGTCTCGGCTCACTTTGAGATCCGCTGGTACCGTAACGACGATTTCAACATTCACTACCAGGAAAAACGACAAGGCGGGACGTGGAAGTGTCGGTGGGATCGGCATCCAAACGTACACAATTCACGAGATCATTTTCACCCACCACCGGACGCCAGTCGAACCGACGCCCAAGACGATCAGTGGCCAATGGACCACCGAGACGTGTGCCGTCTCGTCATAGATTACTTGGAAGAACGTGTCGAGACGCTGTGGAAACAGCAGTAGGCGGACAAGTTTGCGTATCGCTAGTGAGGTTATAGAAGTTCGAGGAGAGAGCTTCGCGCTTTTACTGAGGATGAATCCAACATCTGCTGAATTTGTCACGGTCAGCGTGCGGAGGAAGTAAACGGCGACTCCAATCAACGTGACGGCAACTGGTATCTCCATACATCAATGCTCAAAGAGGACGACGACACTGATATCACTACAGATTTGCGACCAAGTCCCCCGCTTGTGCTGCTTCGAGTATTTTTTATGCTCTCGTCCATTCGATGCAACAAGTCCCCTGGTATCATATGACCAGGGATCCCCTTCTAGGTCGGTAACTGTACCACCGGCCCATTCAACCATAGCTGCACCAGCAAGGTAGTGTTCAGATTAGCTGATTCCATGCGAAGGCGAACGATCGAAACCAATCGTCGGCTGTCTCTGCTTGGGCGTTGCTGAAACATTTTGAGAACGAAGAGGTACGGCGTTTTACCTCACGAAAGACACGTTCGACACTATTGCGATTTCCATGGCGTTCGTATCTGAAATCGAGGCCGTGTCGTTGGCAGGCGTCTTTCAGCGAGAGCGACCCATCAATGAGAAACACGGCGTCATCGACGTCGTGTTTCTCGCGGAGTTCGGCGAAAAATGAGTGAGCGATAACATTGTTTGTCGTCGGTTCAAGCTTTGTATGCAGTAATTCGTTGGTTTCGGGATCGACAGCAGCATACAGCCAGTAGTTCTCGTCGTTGAGTCGGATCACGGTCTCATCAACCGCAACGTGATCCGGTAATTGACCAGACTCTGGCTGTAGATCGGCTTTGTGAACCCAATTATGAACGGTCGATCGTGCTCGCTCGACACCGAATACCTCAAAAATCGAAACTGTATTCGAAAGCGATAGTCCAGCAAGATGCAGCTGAATACCGAGCTTCATCAGCAGTCGCGGTGTCGCTTCGCGTTCAACAAACTAAGTTGATCTGGTCGATACTTCCGCTGAGGCGTGTGTTTTCGGGCATAGAGCACTCAGAAAACACACCGCCTCATTATTCATACTTATCTGAACACTACCACCAGCAATAGTATCCCAAGGGTTCGTCATAACATTCGTAATAACACCCTCGAAGCTACCAGCGGAAAGTAAAGACAAAGCAGCCTGTGTTGATCCGATCCGATGCATATCAGAAAAGAGTTGAATAATAGATTTTGTCACAGCTGTGAACTCAATCCGACGCTCAAATCCCCACCAGAACGTCGGTACAACTCTGAAACAGTCCATATCAACTCGATCGCTGACGGACACCTGTTCTCCGTTCCGATAGACTCCGTCTGTTGTTGCGACATAGGTGTCGCCCATCATAGGGAGGATATTCACCGCCGTAACTACTTGGCCGTTGACAAGGCAGGCGACACTGGTTGTCCAGCGACGATTCCCACGTACATGGTTATTGGTGCCATCGATTGGATCAATCACCCATGTTCGACCAGTCTCAGAGATTGCTGTTGCCGTTGTGCCTTCCTCGCCATAAATTGTGTCGTTCGGAAACGTTTCTTTAATCCTGTCAGCTACTGCCCGCTGAGCAGTTCGATCCGCGGCGGTAACTACATCTGTTTTTGCCTTGTTTTGCCGCTGGCTGACCGGAGTTTCAGACGCTCTCACAGGAAGATTCCGTCAAGCTAACCGGAAATTGGACGCCATCTGGCGATATGAGATCGCTCAGACGGTAGCGGTGATGTATCGAAGTCTTGCCAAACAACACGTAGACGACCCTGACGTACCGCCGCGCCGGACGGCGCGGACGGGTACGCCAAGTGGACACAGATCGCGTTGATTTTGTTCCGCGTTGAGTTGAAGAAGAGTCTTCGTGAAACTGAAGACTACCTCAACGAGATGCCCGGCATTCTCGCCGTATTTGATCTTGACGAGGCACCACACTACAGTTCGTTTTGCCGGTGGGAAGACGAGTATCGGATGCGTGAACTCCGCCGCCTGTTCCGCCGAAGCGCGGAGCAGGCGGGCTGGAGTGGTGAAGCCGCAATCGATGCAAGTGGCTTCCAGCGTGATCAGACCAGCTATCACTACCGTGACCGTGCAAATTACTCGTTCCAGTCGATGAAGACAACGATCTTGATCGACGTGAACTCCCTAGCGATCAAAGACGTTCATTTCACGACACAGAAGGCATGGGACGGCCACATCGGGATGCAGGTCTTCCGCCGGAACGCGGAAGACCTGCGTGTATTGTCTGCTGACGCGAACTACTCGTGGGGCGAACTCCGTGAGGAGTGTCGCTCCAACTCAACGCGACCGTTGATCAAGCACAGAGAGCAGACACCGTTGCAAAAGGCTCACAACGCCCGAATGAACGAGGATTACAACCAACGCTGGATGAGTGAGACGGGCTTCTCGCAGTTGAAGGAAGACGACGGCGAGAAGCTCCGCTCCCGGAGCTGGCACGGCCAGTTCCGGGAGCTGACTCGGAAGTGCATAGTCCATAACCTAACGCAGGCGGCGAGTTAGGGCTCGCCGCCTGCCCCCCTTCTCCGGACGTATCCGGGAGAGGCATCGCCGTCGTCACCGAAACAACGAAGCAAGATACCATAGTTTTGACCCTTCGACAACCACCGTGAGTGACGGCTACTGCATCTTCTGACTCCACATACCTGCCTCTGATGGCGTGAGACTACAAACAATCGCCCCTACCCCGTCGCTGTCTTGCGTTCAACAAGGCAGTGATTCTTTTAAGTAGAACAGCAGTGATTAGATCTTTAATGATTGATTCTGTTATACAGAACCGAGACAACGACAGTATGGGAAGCATAGTATTACAACCAAATGTTTGTAATCTCATAAACTATCTGTTATTAAATGCAACCTGCAAACGCAGAGGTGGCCATTACAAGCATACATTCGTAAATCAACTTGGCCCGGGAGAGATATCAGGTAGCACCGTCAACGAGGGCGTCAATACTGGAAACGTTATCCAGAAGCGTCCACACTTCGGTATGGACCGCGCACGTGTCTGGGTCGATAGTTTCGAGCGTGCCGAGTGTTTCGAGTTCGAGAAAACCAGGTTGTGTATAGACCTCAACGGCACTCCCTCCATCAGGATACAACCCGTCCAGGTCAATCGTGATCTCCTTTCGGAACGCGCGATTGTCCCGAACGTATGCTACCCACTCATCACTCACAGTAGCGCCAATCTTCAGTGGTCGATCAATGTCGTTGTTCTGCTGGACTGTAATAGCCTCTTGATCAAAGTGGAGGCGGTCGTCGTCAGGATGAGTGTACGGCCAGAATTGGATGGACCGATCAGGCTGTAAGGAGTCCTCCGGTGCTTGCCGGCAGAATGGCAACACTGCAGTACCGCCAGCCTTGAGCACGGTAAGCCCCCACGGAGCGAATTTGATCGGCCAGTGGCCTTCATTGTGAATGCGGTGCGTGACGGTCATCGACGGTTGCGACGGCGACATCTGAACCTCAAGCTCGCGACGTAGGGGCGATCCAGGATCCATCTCTCGGGTTGCGCGCACTACCCCATCCTGAATCGCGTACTCGACGGGCAAGTCATCAGGCACGTGCGTACGAGAATGCGCCTCGGGAGCGTGCCAGAGGCGATGACCACCATATTGCGGAAACTCATCGCGTTCTTCAGGGTACGTTCGGAATTCGTTAGTTCCGTCTTCAAAGCCAAAGTGGAGTATCCGCGGGCCTATTTCTGTGCTGATTTCAGCCCGCACAGTACCGTTCGCCAATTGCACACAGCGTCCCCATCGAGGATTGTCAGTTTGAGTTACAGATACAGCGCACATTATTATCATATATGCTCCCCCTGGGACAAGTCGATTACGGTCGATGAAACAGCGATAACAATACTTCGAAAAGTGTCACAATCACGGGAAGCCGCGATCGAATTGCTTGATCGAAGGTTTCTCTCCTTCGACATCCGCAATGTAGTCGAGCAGCCGTTCGCGGAGATCATTGGCGACATCCCGATACTCTGGCCGACCAGCGAGGTTGATCGTCTCGCCCGGATCCGTCCAAAGGTCGTACAGATATCGTTCAACGTAGATCTCACTCGACTGATCAGCGTTTCCGCCACGCCATCCGGTCATTGTAGGTGCCGCAACGGCGTACTTCCAGCGGTCGGTCCGAAGCGCACGACCGACCTGGGACTCGCTGACCTGGATAAATGCCTCGCCGTCATCGTCAGGGACGTCGCCGCGCACGACTGGGAGGAGGCTCTCGCCGCGCATCGAGTCAGGAATGTCTATTCCGGCAGCGTCGAGCACTGTCGGAGGGAGATCAAGCATGCTGCGGACGCTCTGGATATTGCGACCGTTGTCGAATCCCGGTCCCGCGAGAATGAACGGGACCCGAACTCCGGATTCGTGCGGAGTCCGCTTGTGTTCGCCGGGCCGTGTTCTAAAGTGACAGCCGTGGTCCGATGTGTATGCCAACAACGTCCGATCTCGAATGTCGTGATCGGAGAGCGCATCTAATAACTCCGCAACCTGTTCGTCGATCCGCTCAACGATGCCATAATAATCTGGAAGTTCCTGATGCCACTCGCCGGGACGATCCACAAGGTCGTCGGGAACATACGGACGCTTCGCGTGGCGGTCAGCGTATTCGTCCGGGGCGACGAACGTCCACCGATCGTTCTGGTCGTGCGGTTCGACGTACCCGATCACGAGAAAGAACGGCTCGCTCAGCGTTTCGATCCCTTCGATGGCGAAGTCGGTGAACGCATCAACGCGATAATCGTCGAATGTTACCGGATCCCCGTCGGCGTCAAACAGACGGCCCTGATATGGCTGAGTGGTGAATTCAGGGACATCGGCCGCAATCCAGAAGTCCTCGTACCCGCCACGCTGGGCCGGCGGTACGGGATCGTCAAACGTGCTTGCGAGGTGCCAATTCCCGACGTATCCGACATCGTACCCGGCAGCCGAAAATCGGTGGGCAAGCGTTTGTTCGCCTTCTTCGAGGGGAATTGCACTCTGCCAGACACCTGTTTCCGTGGCGTACTTGCCCGTCTGTAGGGCCGCTCGGAAGGGGCCACACAGTGGTTGTGGGGAGATTGCCTGCTCAACGAGAGTGCCCTCACGTGCGAGGTCATCAAGCGTCGGCGTCAGCCCCATCGGATTCTCGTAAGCCCCAAGCGTATCCCACCGCTGCTGGTCCGTCAGGACCACCACGACGTTCGGCGGCGTTCCGTCGGTGTCCATACCGGCCATATAGACGCACACCGACTTGTATGTGATCCCCTAGTGGTACAGATGACTCTGGATCGAATCAGCGGTGCTTCCGACGAGACTTGTGAAGTCGGCGGTATTGACCTTCTCGTTCATTCGGTCTGATGGACCTGACACAATGACAGCACCCAATGGATTACCCTCTAGATTCGTGATCGGTGCAGCGACACACCGCTGATCAGGGTGGTATTCACCCCGGTCAATCGCCCGGCGTCTGTTTCGAACGCGCCGGAGTTCATCGCGGAGTTCTGCCGTATCGGTGATTGTGTTCTCTGTCAATTCGGGCAACCCATTGCGATCGATAATGTGGTCACGTTCCTCTGTAGACATGTTTGCGAGGATGGCCTTGCCGCCAGCAGTTGCCGTTAGCGGGACACTATCACCCTCCCGGATATCGATGTCGGGACGCCCCTCGGCACTCACTCTGAGGACGTATACGCCATATCCGTTTTCGGCTATCATTATACTCGCGACTTCCCCCGTCGCTTCGGCAAGTTTCTCAACCGGGCGATATGCAACCTGATAAATTTCCAGATTCGATCGGGCAGTCGTTCCGAGCCCCATAAATCGGAGGCTTAGCCGATACTGCTCGCCTTCCTGGACGACGTAGTTCACTTTCTGTAGCGTCGAAAGGTGCTTGTGAACAGTCCCTTTCGCCAAGTCGAGCTCGTCGGCGAGGTCACTCACACGGGTCCACGGCTGTCGTTTGAGTGCCTCAACAATCCGGAATGTCGTCACGGTCGTCTTCGCAGTCTGCCGGTCGAAGGTCGACGCCTCCGGGATGTTCGGGGTGTCCATACCATCCCTGTGCGGTTCCGAGCACATAATTGTTCACAAAGTATGAACGAACTGGCGGGCAACTGATACCGTCTCCAAGGGACACCCTCTTCTCAAGGCGACAAACACCAATGTGGGCGGCATACGTTCATATTTTGTGAACGTGAGTTCTTGTCGCCTGCTAGCAGCACAACCGGGACGGAACGTCTCACTCGCCACGATCAGTCGTCAGCTGCTGTGGGCATCGCGACCTGTTCGTCTTCAGGGAACTCAAGCGGCGGGAGATATGCCTCGTTTGCATCGATCAACTCTTCAGTCATCTCGTGGAGTTCCTCAAGCGTGCAGGCCGCCGACGAAAGAGGATCAAGCTTGACGGCTTTGTGGATCTTCGAACGGTCACCCTCCAGCGTACCCTCGACGGCGAGTTCGTAGACGGCCGTGTGCTGCTGATTGAGCGCTGCGATCTCAGGTGGTAGCTCGCCGACTGAGCACGGGTGGATCCCCGTCCCATCAGCGAACACGGGAACCTCGACACATGCGTCGCTCGGCAAGTTCGTGATCGAGTTCTCGTGGTTGGGAACATTGAGGTTGAACCGCCGCGGCGTGTCGGTCTCAAGCGAGTGAATGAGCCGTGCCGCATACTCTTCGGACCGTTCGACACCGACTTCTTCGAGGTTAACGTCGAGTTCAGGACTATCACGATCCTCAGACCGCTCCGTCCAGCCCTCAAGATACGTCGCTGTCGGCATCCGCTCGGCGTAGTCGGTTCCGGTCATCTCCTCGATAGTGTCCTCGTCGGTGCGGAAGTACGGGACGTACTCGCTCATGTGATGGCTTGACTCGGTCGGGAAGAGGCCGAAATGACGCAGCATCTCGAAGCGGACTGTGTCCTTGCGATAGGTCTCCTCGTCGTGGTAGGCTTCTCGGAGGTCCGGATAAACAGACTCGCCGTCGTGTTTCGCTTCGAGGAAAAACGCCATGTGGTTGATGCCCGCGACCCAGTAGTCGAGTTCGTCTTCGGGCACGCCGACGTACTCAGCGATCGCTTCGGCCGTATGTGGGACAGAGTGACAGAGTCCGACGACTTCGATGTCGGTCGCCTCGTCGACGGCCTTGCAGACGATCGCCATCGGGTTCGTGTAGTTCAAAAGCAAGGCGTCGGGACAGACGTCTTCCATGTCGCGGGCGATATCGAGCATCGTCGGGATCGTCCGTAAGCCACGAAACACGCCGCCCGGTCCCGTCGTGTCGCCGATGGCCTGCTCGATTCCGTACTTTTCGGGGATGCGGATCTCGTTCTCGAACGGCTCCGTCCCGCCGACGTTGATCATGTTGAGGACGTAATCTGCCCCGTCGAGCGCCGCTCGCCGATCGGTTGTCGCCTCGACGGTAGCGTCGAGCTCCTCGTTTTCGATCATCGCGTCCGCGACCGCGTGAGTCTGTTCGAGTCGGTGCCCGTCGACGTCCATCAGCCTGATTTCGCTGTTGGATAGCTCCTCGTAGGAGAGAATATCCCCGATCAGGTTCGTGGCGAACACCATACTGCCGGCACCGATAAACGTGATTGTCGGCATGCAAAGCACTCAATATCGAATGATAATAAAACTTATCCAATTTTCGAAATTCTCGGAGTGTAAGGGAGGCAGTTATTCGGGGATAACTCGGAACATCGCGACATCGTGAGAATCGACCGTCGCGTGCAATCGACCGTCAGTTTCCCGGATTTCGTCGTTCCAGACGTCTCGCACGGTGTAGGTCGCTGCATCGACCGGCATGTCGATCGTCTCGACAGTCGTCTGGATATCCGTGGTCGAGTCGCCGCGGTTGAACAGAATCACTGCACACTCCTCACCGGCCAGTCGTTTGCTCCAGACTTCCGTCTCCCCGAGGACGCCGTCGCGGGTTCCCTGGATCCCCAGCGGGTCCTGATTGATCGCAATGGCGTCTTCATTAGTCAGTAGTTCGCGGGTCCAGTCGTCCATCGCCGTGAGGTCGTTGCCGGCCATCAGCGGCGCGCCGAACAGACACCAGAAACTGAAGTGCGTTCGCTCCTCGGCGGGCGTCAGCGCACGGTCGACGTCGACATCTTCGAGCTGTGACTGGCCGGAGTCCGGTCCGTTCCCTATCTGGAGCATGTCAGGGTCGTTCCATCCGCCGGGACCGTGGCAGGGAGCCATCCCGCGCTCGTCCATCTGATCGATGATGTCGACGATCCCGAGTCCGAATTCCTGCTCGTCGGTCGTCCACTTCGCGACGATGTCGTGGGTCGCTCGCCAGAGATGGCCGCCGGCGTTGCGACCCCAGCGCCACGGCTCGTTTTGTCCCCACTCGCAGATGCTGTAGACGATGTCGCGGTCGACGTCTGCGAGCGCGTTCCCCATCGCGCTGTAGCGCGCGATCGCATCGTTGCTCTCGTGATCGCCGCAGTTGTCGTACTTCAGGTAGTCGACGCCCCAGTCGGCGAACTGCCGGGCATGCAGCCGTTCGCGTCCGAGACTCGCCGGGAGCCCCTGGCAGGTTCGCGTGCCTGCCGACGAATAGATCCCGAACTTGAGCCCTCTCTCGTGGACGTATTCGGTCAGCGATTCGATACCGCTCGGGAAATCGTCCGGGTGGGGCTGGAGTCGACCCTCGTCGTCTACCTCGTCGGCCATCCAGCAGTCGTCGACCACGAGATACTCGTAGCCGGCGTCCCGGAGCCCGGTCTCGACGAGCTGGTCCGCCGCAGTGCGGATGTCCTCCTCGGTCACGTCACAGCTAAACGCGTTCCAGGAGTTCCAGCCCATCGGTGGTGTCGCGGCTATGTTCGTGTCGTCCGTCGCGAACATGCGACTACCTGCATGACACAAGTATAAATATCTTCTCACTATCTTCGCCAAGTAGTGTAAATACAGAATAATAAAGACATAAGTGAGTGTATCGAGAGGGGCCATGCATGGGAGAACTCGAGATCGAAGACCTCACCAAAGTATTCCGCGACGACGGCGGTGATATCGTCGCTGTTGACGACCTCGACATCGAGATCAAGGACGGGGAGTTGATCGTTCTCGTCGGCCCGTCGGGATGTGGGAAGTCGACGACGCTCCGGTGTGTTGCGGGGCTGGAGTCGCCAACGGAGGGCGATATCGTCCTCAATGGAACAACCGTAACGGATCAGAAGCCCAAAGAGCGGGATATGGCGATGGTGTTCCAGAGTTACGCGCTGTACCCGCACATGACTTCCCGAGAGAACATGGAGTTCGGTCTGAAGATGGCGACTGATCTCCCGGAAGACGAGATTGAGTCACGGGTCGACGAGGCGGCAGAGATGCTGGGGATCGCTGACTTGCTCAAAAAGAAACCGGACGAACTCTCGGGCGGTCAACAGCAGCGGGTTGCGCTTGGACGGGCGATCGTCCGCGAACCCGAGGTGTTCCTGATGGACGAGCCGCTCTCGAACCTCGACGCGAAGTTGCGCACCCAGATGCGGACCGAGCTTCAGGAGCTGCAGCAGGACCTCGGAGTAACGACGCTGTACGTGACACACGACCAGACCGAGGCGATGACAATGAGCGATCGGATCGCCGTGCTCAACGACGGCGAACTCCAGCAGATCGGGACGCCACTGGAATGCTACCACGAGCCCGAAAACGAGTTCGTCGCCGGCTTCATCGGTTCGCCGAGCATGAACTTCTTCGATGTCGAGTTGGACACCACAGGTGACGATCCCACACTCATCCACGAGGGATTCAGGTACGATCTCACCGAGGACGTCTACGCGGACATCGAGGGACACGGTGAACGGTTCACTCTCGGTATCCGACCGGAGGACATCGAGCTGGCCACAGCCGACGAGCCTAATGCCGTGACGACGACGGTCAAGGTCACCGAGCCGCTCGGAGAAGTGACCTACGTCTACCTCGACATCGGCGAGCGGCAGTACACGGCGACACTCGAGGGTGATATGGTCATCGAGGCAGGACGGACACTGACAATCCAGTTCCCGCAGGACCGCATTCACCTGTTCGACGGGCAGACGGGCGAGGCGCTCCGGAACCGCACCCGCCCGACCGACGAAGCCGTCGAATCGCTACCTGGCCTCCAGAATCCCGACGGTGTGGAAGCCGGTACGGAGTGAGGACTTGCGATCTTTGTTTCCATACTCTCAGAGATCTTCTGGGAAAGGTATAAATAATATCCGCTACAAGCGCTCAATGGGCATTAAATCATGAACGAGTCAGGTTCCAGTGGCTTGAGTCGACGGTCGATGCTGAAAGGACTCGGCGTCGGAGCGGCAGCCGGTCTCGCAGGCTGTAATGCACTCGGCGGTAACGGCAACGGCGGGCAGGCCCTCATGTGGGAGTACGGGTTCCCGAACACCGAAGGCGCAGAACCGGTCTGGCGGAACAAGTTCGAGTCGATGTACGAGGAGCTGGCTGGTGAGGAGATCAAGATCAGCCGGTATGCGTACGAGGACCTCCGGCAAAAGTTCCTCACGGGCGCGAGCACAGGCGAGCCAGACGCGATCGAGGGGACGCTGAGCCACCTTTCGGAGTACATCGCAGCGGGACACCTAGAACCGCTTGACGACTTCGCCGAATCGCTGGATTACTTTGATGGGTACGTCGACAGCACCATCGAGGCGATGACATACCAGGACACGCTCTACGCGCTCCCCTACGAGGGCAACGCGAGAGCGTTCTTCGTCCGCCAGGACATCCTCGACGAACTCGGTCAAGACGTCCCGGAGTCGGCCGAGGCGTTCCACGAAATAGGCAGGATGATCAACGACGAGTACGACGACTTGACCGGCTTTCACAACTGCACGAAAGACGGGAGCGTCCGGGCTTTCCAGGAGTGGATGACCCACATCTACCAGCATACCGACCGACTGTACGTCCCGGATGGAGACAGCTGGCAGCTCAACATCGAGGCCGACGCGCTGGGGCAGGTCTTCGACAACTGGTACTACCAGATCTACGCGGCCGACAACCCGGTCGGCGATCCGGACGATCTCGGTACGGGCTGGCAGACGAACGATCCTGGCTACATTAACGGTAACTACGCCTTCATCGAAAGCGGTACGTGGATGCGTAACTGGACGACAGGAGAAAACATTCAAAGCAGCGATACGGCCAAGGACATCCTCAACAACAAGACCCAGATCGCCCACCCGCCGCGCGCGGATGGGGCCTCGAAGGGGACGTTCCTCGAGGTCAAGCCGGTCATGGCCAACACACACTCGAATCAAATCGAGAAAGCCAAGACGGCTGTTCAGGCGTATACCCATCCCGAAACACTTGACGAAGGCATGGCCGAGGACCCTGAAGCGTCGGGCAAAGCGATGACACCCGTCCACGAGGACGTCGAGTCGACCATCGAAAACGAGAACTGGCAGCCGATGACCGACATCTTCACGACCGGTCGTGCGCTGGCGAAAGCGACCTGGGGCCCGGTCCGCGAGGAGTTCTACACGTACATGCAGGAGGTCGCCTACGGGGAGACTGATCCCTACGACGCCGGCGAACAGTTCCACGAAGCACTGAAAGGCAAAGAGAGCGAAATCTAACTTACTTCCATGGCAACGCAGACAGAGTCGCAATTCAGCCGATACAGGGAGGAGTTCTCGTCGTTTCTCACGGACACGTGGATCGGCTACGCGTTCGTGTTTCCGGCGGCGCTACTCCTCGCTGTCGTCATCGGCTATCCCACGCTCCGTGGGCTCTATCTGGCGTTTTTCGAGGTGTCGTTACTGAGTCCCAACGAGATGGAGTTCATCGGCCTGCAGCACTTCCGTGCACTCGCGACCGATCCGATATTCAAAGCCGCGCTGTGGCATACGGTCCTGTTGACCGCGCTGGCCGTCTCGTTCCAGTACCTCCTGGGACTCGGATTGGCTCTGGCACTGAAAGAGAAAGTTCCCGGTGCCGGGGTCTTCAGGAGTCTCTCGATGGTGACCTGGGTGATGCCGATCATCGTGATGGTCATCATCTTCCGATTTATGGTCCAGAACGGATTCGGCCCGGTCAACATCGTCCTCGATAGTCTGGGGATGGAGACGACCTACTGGTTCGGCGAACCAGGCGTGGCGTTCCCGCTGATCGTGGTCATGCACGTCTGGCGGAACGTCCCGTTCTACGCGATTTCACTGCTAGCTGCGATGAACTCCATCCCGAAAGAACAGTACGAGGCTGCACGGCTGGACGGTGCCGGCCCGCTCGAGCGCTTCCGGTACATCACGCTGCCCCAGATATCCTACGTATCGATGATCATGATCGTATTGCACGTCACGTTCACGTTCAAGAACTTCGATATCGTCTACCTCGCAACCGGCGGTGGACCGCTGGGGAATACTGAAGTGCTTGCCACGTACGTCTACAAGCAGGCGTTCCAGCAGTACGCGCTCGGGTACGGTGCCAGTATCGGTGTCGTGATGCTGATCCTGATGCTCACATTTACTATCGTCTACGTCAAACTGGAGGAGGTCGAGTAACATGGCAACCCGCACGGACTCTGAAGACCGCAACCTCGTTCAGCGAATCGACGCATGGTTAGGCGAAGACATGTCTCCGCGCCGTGCGCTCGGTGTGTATCTCGTGCTAGGGTTGTATTTTGCGTTCCTGCTGCTGCCGGTCATCTACATGGCTCTGGTTTCGTTCACTAGCCAGGACTTCCTGTTCTCCTCGGAGCTGATCCCGTCGCTCGGTGATCTCACTCTCGCAAACTACGAGACGGTCCTCTCACGAGGTGATTTCCGGACGTACTTCATGAACTCGATGATTGTCGCCACGTCGACGACGTTGCTGGTGTTGACTGTGGGAATCCTGGCCGGATACTCGATGAGCCGGTTCGACTATCCGGGACGGAACGGACTCCTGTACGCGTTCCTCTCGACGCAGATGCTCCCGATCGTACTCATCTTGATTCCGTTCTACATCTTGATGTTCTCACTGGATCTCGTCGATTCGCTGCTCGGTATCGTCATCGCTCATTCGGTCATTGGAATTCCGCTCGGTACGTGGCTTCTCAAGGGGTATATCGACGATATTCCCGAATCACTCGACGAGGCCGCGAAAATGGACGGCTGTTCGCACCTGAGCATCATACGGCGGATCATCCTCCCGCTTGCGATGCCCGGAATCGCCGTCGCTGGCTTCTACACGTTCATTCTATCGTGGAACGACTTCTTGCTGGTGTCCATTCTCTCACAGACGGCAGGGACCCGAACGCTACCGTTCGGCCTGCAGCTGTTTCAGGCCCAGAATACCGTCGCGTGGAATCTACTGATTGCCGCTGCGGTTATCACGATGGCGCCGGTGATATTGCTGTTCGCAGTCGCCCAGAAATGGGTCGTTGAGGGACTCGCCAGCGGTGGTATGAAGGGTAACTGACTGCACCCCTTTCGTCTTTCTTTCGCGCCGGCAAAACGCTTTAGCGGTTGGCCCGAGTCAACCGGTATATGACAGTCGGAGTCTGTTATTTCCCTGAACACTGGCCGCGCCAGCGCTGGGAGCGGGATATCGAGCAGATGGCGGCAGCCGGACTGGAGTACGTCCGCATGGCCGAGTTCTCCTGGGGACGGATCGAACCCGAGCGCGGCCAGTTCGACTTCGAGTGGCTCGACGAGGCGATCGAGTTGATCGGCGATCACGGGATGGAGGTCATCCTCTGTACCCCGACCGCGACGCCGCCGAAGTGGCTCGTCGACGAGCGTCCCGAGATCCTGCAGGAGGACCCCGACGGAACCGTCCGAGAGTTCGGTAGCCGTCGCCACTACTGTTTCAACTCTCCGGCCTACTGCGAGGAGACTGAACGGATCGTCACCCGGATGGCACAGCGCTACGCGGACAACCCACACGTCGCGGGCTGGCAGACCGACAACGAGTACGGCTGTCACGAGACCGTCCGGTGTTACTGTGAGGACTGCTCGGATGCGTTCAGTGAATGGCTCGCTGACCGTCACGGCGACGTCGACGCGCTCAACGAGGCTTGGGGGACGACTTTCTGGAGCCAGCAGTACCCCGACTTCGAGGCGGTCGAACCGCCGGGGCCGACGCCGGCCGAACACCATCCCTCGAGGCTGCTCGCGTACTACCGGTTCGCCAGCGACAGCGTCGTCGAGTACAACCGCCTGCAGACAGAGATCCTCCGGGAGATCAACGGCGACTGGCTGGTGACACACAACTTCATGGGGCATTTCTCGACGCTTGACGCCTACGACGTAGCCGACGATCTGGACCTCGTCTCGTGGGACTCCTATCCGACGGGGTTCGTCCAAGACCGCCGCGAAGCCGAGGCGACCGTGGAGGAGTTACGGGCGGGCGATCCGGATCAGGTCGGGCTGAACCACGACCTCTACCGCGGTGCACTGGAGCAGCCGTTCTGGGTGATGGAACAGCAACCGGGCGACGTCAACTGGCCGCCGCACGCCCCCCAGCCCGCCGAGGGCGCGATGCGTCTGTGGGCACACCACGCGGTCGCCCACGGCGGCGACGCCGTGCTCTACTTCCGGTGGCGACGCTGTCGACAGGGCCAAGAGCAGTACCACGCGGGCCTGCGAAAACAAGACGGGTCGCCCGACCGCGGTTATGCGGAAGCGAGCGACGCCGCCCAGGAACTGTTTGATCTCGGAGCCGTGGACGCCCCAGTTGCGTTGCTCCACAGTTACGAGAGTCTCTGGGCCACAAATATTCAGCCCCACGCGCCGGAGTTCGACTACTGGACGCA
Source organism: Halapricum desulfuricans (assembly GCF_017094465.1). Taxonomy (NCBI): domain Archaea; kingdom Methanobacteriati; phylum Methanobacteriota; class Halobacteria; order Halobacteriales; family Haloarculaceae; genus Halapricum; species Halapricum desulfuricans. The sequence goes on along the minus strand of NZ_CP064792.1, from coordinate 9,826 downwards.
CGTGGGAACCTATTACCGAGCGTTGCGCCGCCGCGGCGTGCAGGTGGACATCGTTCCTCCGGATCGCGATCTCGATGGGTACGCGGCTGTCGTCGCGCCGACGCTGTATCTCCTTGAAGACGCGCTAGCGACCCGGCTGGAAGCGTACGTCGAGGACGGTGGACAACTTCTGGTTGGCGCCCGAAGCGGCGAAAAGGGCCCGTACAATAAGTTGCCTGACGCCCTACAACCGGGGCCGCTCGCCGATCTGATCGGCGCGAGCGTCACCCAGCACGAGAGCCTCCCGGTGCAGGTACCGACGCAGGTCGTCTACGACGGCGACGAGTACGACTACCGGACGTGGGCCGAGTGGCTCGACCCCGACGACGCAACGGTCCGTGGGCAACATCGCAGCGGTCTGGGCGACGGACAGCCAGCTATCGTCGACGCCACGCGCGGCCAGGGACGCGCCACGTACTGCGGCGTCTGGCCCGAGCGCGGACTGACCGACGCGCTCGTTGATGACCTCCTCGAGCGGGCTGGGGTCACGACCCACGCACCACTTCCCGACGGCGTTCGAGTCGCCGAGCGGGACGGGCACGTCTGGGTGACGAACTTCACGGACGCACCGCTGTCGGTCGATGTCCCGAACGCCGCTACCTGGCTCATCGGCGACGAGCGCGTCGGAGCCTACGATGTCAGCGTCTTCGAAGGCACGCTCGGAGACGTGACTGTGACACGCGAGTGAACAGCGGACCGTGACACGAGAGAACAGCGTCACATTCTGGAGACGGAGACACCGTCAGAGGGCGCGATCAGGTGGACGGCCGGATCGTGCTCGGGGAACCGATACTCGTACTCCTCCTGCAGCGACTTCGCGAAGGTTTCTGCTTCGGAGGCGTCAACGAGGGCGATCGCTGCGCCGCCCCAGCCGGCGCCGGTCAGCCGTGCGCCGTAGGCTCCCTGCTTGACAGCGGCCTCAACGACATAATCCAGCTCCGGACAGCTGGCCTCGTAGTTCTCGGCGATGTCGTGATGTGCCTTCACTAGAAGGTTCCCAAACGCTCCGACGTCACCGCTTTCGAGGACTTCGACAGCTCGGTCGACACGGTCGTTCTCCCGGACGACATAGCCCAGTCGCTGGCGCTGGCGTGGCGTGAGCCCGTCGAGGTCGTCGGCTTCGAGTTCGACCGAGGAATCGACGCCCAGCGTTTTCATCGCCGCCTCGACGGTTTCGCGGCGCTGGTTGTACGCCGAGTCGACGAGCTCGCGCTCGACGCCCGTGTGAAAGACGACGACCTGGACGTCCTCCGGGAACGGGACCGTCTCGTACTCCATGGTGCCAGTGTCGAGATGCAGGGCGTGATTTGCCTCGCCCAGCGCGACGGCGAACTGGTCCATGATGCCACAGGAGACGCCGACGAAGTCGTTCTCGACGCGCTGGCTCAGTTCGGCCAGTCGCTCGCGGGACAGTCCGAGGTCGTACGCCTCGTTCAGAAAGGCCATGACCGCGAGTTCGAGACTCGCCGAGGAACTCAGACCGGATCCCAGCGGCAGATCGCCGGACAACTCGCCCCGGAAGCCGCCGGGTCGGTGCCCTTCCGCTTCGAGGACTGCGTAGCAGCCCTTGACGTAGTCGGTCCAGTCGTCGTCTCGCTCGCGATCAGTCGTCGAAAACGTCCGTTGCTCCTCGAGCGCCGCCGAGTATACGGTCACGTCGTCGTCCGGCGCCGCCTCCAGTTGCGTGTGGAGGTCTGTCGCCATCGGGAGGACGTAGCCGCCCGTGTAATCGGTGTGTTCCCCGATCAGGTTCACGCGACCCGGCGAACGCACGCGATAGCTGTATTCGTCGCTCATTGTACGATCGTCCACCCGAATAATCGAAGCCCACGGTTGTAAAACAACCGGGTGCCAGCGACGACGAAGAGATCGCCGACTGCCGTTTCTGTCACTCCCGCGCAGCGTCGAGGCTCTCGCGGAGTTCAGCGGCCGACTCTTCGGCGAGCTTGTTGTTGATGTAGGTTCCGGCGCCGAGTTCGCTCCCGGCGAGGTGCTTGAGCTTGTCTGCAGTACGTTTGGGCGGGTAAAGCTCCATGTGGAAGTGGGCGTAGCCTTCACCGGTCCCGTTTGTCGGTTGCTGGTGCATAGCCATCACGTACGGCATTTCCCCGTCGAACAGGCCGTCGTATGCGAGCTGGATGTCCTTGAGCAGCGATCCGAGTGCCCGCTCGTGTTTCTCATCGAAGTGCTTTAGCGAGGGGAGGTGGTCGTTCGCGTAGATGTGCACCTCGTACGCCCATCGCGCGAAGTACGGGACGACTGCAGTGAAGGCGTCGTTCTCGGCGACGATCCGCCGGTCGTCCTCGCGTTCGGCATCGAGCAGGTCACAGAACAGGCAGCGTCCGTGTTCCTCGAGGTGGTCCCGACTCGATTGGAGCTCCGTGCGAATCTTCGGCGGGACGAACGGATAGGCGTAGATCTGGCCGTGTGGATGGTGCAGCGTGACGCCGACGTCTTCGCCGCGGTTCTCGAAGATGTAGACGTACTCGTGGTCGGCCTTCTCGCCGAGGGTTTCGTAGCGATCCCGCCAGAGCTTGACGAGCTTGACGAACCGCGAGACCGGCTCCTGGGACATCGTGCCGTCGTGCTCGGGGGTGAATAGGACGACCTCACACTGGCCGTTGGCAGGCTCGGCAGGTAGGAGGTCGGACCCTTCGACGGCGGGTTCGGGCGGATCGGGCTGTAGCGACGGGAAACCATTCTCGACGACGGCCATGTCGTAGTCCGGCTCGGGGATCGCCGTCGGGTACTCTGCGCCCTCCTCAGTGGGACAAAACGGACAGTAATCCTCGGGCGGCTTGAACGTCCGCTCCTGGCGATGTGTCGCCGTGATGACCCACTCCTGGAGCGTCGGATCCCACCTGCGCTCAGTCATCGTCTCCCTCCGCCTTCTCGTCGACTGGCGTCAACTCGTCCGATTCGTCGAACTCGAAGAGCACGACGTACTTGTCGTTGTGGTTGACCTGCTTGCGCTTGCGCATGATCTATCATCTCGGCACCTTCGATTTCATGAGTGAAAAATCCATGGGATACGAGACTAACTTCGGCTGCCGCCTTTTCGAGAGTGCGTGTCATCGAACTATAGAAAGCACGGCACAGACATTCATAAAATACGAACATCTGGTTTGCCACGACGAACGGCAGGTACCGATGTAAAGTGGTGATTATTAACCGCTATACGATAGTTACCGACAGTTATTTAATGCTCATTTACGACGTGGTACCCGTATGGACCTCACCGATAGCCGCATTCTGATCACGGGCGGTGCCGGATTGATCGGTGCACCGCTGGCCGAACGCCTGGTCGCGGACAACGACGTGCTGGTCGTCGACGATCTCTCGAACGGGATCCGCGAGTCCGTTCCCGAGCAAGCCGAGTTCCTCGAGGGCGACCTGACCGATCCCGATGTCGTTGCGGAGGTCGTGACGGGCGATCTAGACGCGGTGTTTCACCTGGCGGCCGACAAGTACGTCAACGCCGAGCGGCCGCGCGAACAGTTCGAGTCCAACGAGGCGATGACGTACAACCTGCTGGAGCGTATGGAAGAGGTCGGCGTCGAGAACTTCCTGTTTACCTCTTCGTCGACGGTCTACGGCGAGGCGCCGCGGCCGACGCCCGAGGACTATGCGCCCTTGGAGCCGATCAGCGAGTACGGCGCGGCGAAACTCGCTGAAGAGGGCTTGCTCTCAGTATATGCGCACACGCGCGGTTTCACGGTCTGGAACTTCCGGTTTGCCAACATCGTCGGGGCCCGTTATGGCGCGGGTGTCGTCCCGGATTTCGTCTACAAACTGCAGGAAGATTCTGAGACCCTGACGATTCTCGGTGACGGTCGACAGGAGAAATCCTATATGTACATCGATGACTGCATCGACGCGATGTGCCACGTAGTCGAGCACGCCGACGAGCCAATGAATACCTACAATCTGGGGACGCGAACGACAACGTCAGTCACCCGGATCGCCGAGATCGTCAGCGACGAGTTAGGCATCGATCCCGACTACGAGTACACAGGTGGGGACCGCGGCTGGGAAGGCGACGTACCGAAAATGCGCCTCTCGGTCGAGAAACTGGCCGCGCTGGGCTGGGAACCTACCCTCTCTAGCGACGAAACTATCCGCCAGGGCGTGCGCGATCTGCTTGACGATCCCGAGAACGAACCCCACCTGAGTTAGGCTGGCATCCGGTGGATCGACGCGGGCAGCCACGCCGAGTATTCATATTTTGTGAACGGAGCGGCAGAGGGTTAGTGGACCGAGTGAGAGTGCTCGAACTGTGACTGAGGTGTCGAGCTGTCCTCATCCTGTCGAATGAAATTACATCAGTATGTTTGTAATGGATGGTGGCGCCGGTCGAAATATCTCGGTCACACGGTGCAAAACTTCAGAATAAGACGAAATATTAATAGTATAGTAGGCACGACAACTGTATATGTCTGATTCAAAAAATGTTGAGGAAGGGGCAACTATCTCTGCCCGAAATATCGGAGGAATCGACGACACAACGGTCGACTTACACCCTGGAGTAAACGTCCTAGCTGGTCGGAACGCGACCAATCGGACGTCATTCCTGCAGGCAATTATGGCTGCAATCGGCAGTCGCAATGTCGCGTTGAAAGGCGACGCCGACGAAGCAGAAGTGGAACTGACGATAGGTGACTCGACGTACCGTCGACGGCTGATTCGTCAAAACGAGAACGTCCGATTCGAGGGGGGGCCGTATCTCGACGATCCGGAACTCGCTGATCTGTTTGCTTTTCTCCTGGAATCGAACGAAGCCCGGCGCGCAGTCGCGACCGGGGCGAACCTGCGCGATCTCATTATGCGGCCAGTCGATACTGAAGAAATTAAATCGAAAATTACCCGCCTTGAATCGGAGAAAGACGAGATCGATGAAGAGATCGAGGCGATTGAACAGCGCAAGCAGAGACTCCCCGAACTGGAGTCCGAACAGACGCGTCTCGAAGCGGAAATTGAGGAGACGCAGGCGGCACTCTCCGAGAAGGAGGCCGAGATCGACGCTGCGGACGCCGATGTGCAGACACAACGTCGCGAACAAAAGCAACTCGAAGAGAAACTCGAAGCACTTCGTGAGGCGCGTAACGATCTCGAAGATATCCGCTACGAGTTAGAGACCGAACGGGAAAGTATCGAGTCGCTCAAGCAGGATCGGGCGACTCTTCGCGAGGAACTCGACGCGCTCCCAGAGACACCTGACAAAACAATCGACCACCTCGACGAAGAGATCGAGAGACTACGTGAGCGACGCCGACGGCTGGATAGCGAGATCAACTCGCTGCAGAGCACTGTTCGGTTCAACGAGGAGATGCTCGAAGGCGAACGGACCGACGTCTATGAGGCGATGACTGATGATGATGGTCACACGACCGACGACCTCCTGAGCGACGACGTCGTCTGCTGGACATGTGGTTCCGAGGTGCCTCGCGATCAGATCGAGGGAACGATAGAAGACCTCCGGACCCTCCGACAAGAAAAGCTCGACACCAAACGGGAAATGACCGACGAGCTTGACGAGCTGAAAGCCGACAAGGAGGGACTGGAAGGACAACGTGCGCGCCGCCACGAGTACCAGCGGCGACTCTCGGAGACCGAAGACGAACTGCAACAGCGAGAGGAGCGTATCGAACAACTCAAAGCACGCCGCTCAGAGGTGGAAACGACAATCCAGGACCTAGAGAGTGATGTTGAGGCTCTCGAATCGGAGCAGTTTGAGGAGATTCTTGACCTCCATCAAGAGGCGAACGAACTCGAATACGAACTCGGACGCTTGGAGACTGACCTTGAAGACGTCAATGACGAGATCGAAGGCATCGAGTCACGTCTGGACGACCAGTCGGAACTCGAAGCCGAACGCGAGCGAATATCTCAGGAATTGACGGACCTTCGGACCCGCGTTGAGACTCTCGAGGAGGACGCCATCGAGGCGTTCAACGACCATATGGAGGGTGTCCTCGACACACTGAATTACGATAACCTCGAGCGGATTTGGCTTGAACGTGTCCAGCGCGAGGTTCGGGATGGCCGCCGGAAGGCAATCAAGACATTCTTCGAGCTACACGTCGTCCGTTCGACAGCCTCTGGTGTGACCTATGAAGACACAATAGATCACCTCAGCGAATCTGAGCGGGAAGTGACCGGCCTGGTATTTGCTCTCGCTGGATATCTCGTCCACGATGTCCACGAGAAAGTACCTTTTGTGCTGCTTGACTCGTTAGAAGCGATCGACTCCGAACGGATCGCTGACCTCGTCGATCACTTCAGCGACTTCCCTGACTATCTACTCGTCGCGCTCCTGCCCGAAGATGCGCAGGCACTCGACGACAACTACGCCCGGATCAGATCACTATGAGATAGAATTCTTACATTACAATATAATTCTAATATATTCAATATTAATAGGCAGAGACAAGCATATTTATCTGATCTGGAGGACTTTGTATTGAGAGGATTCTCAAGCGCGATTTATAGGATGTGATCATATTATTTTCGGAGAAGACAATGAGATGGGTATAAAGTATAAAAACGTCATTCTCACGCCTTATAAGTAGATATTCAAGGTGAGAGTCAGACAGCACATCGTCTCGGACTCGGCAATAATATAATATCCCATTAATATATATTTATCTTATATGTCTGCAGTAAGACTCGTTAGCGACTAGTCGAGACGGGCCAGTCGACAGTATGATTATACCGACGGATGAGTAAGAAGTATGGAGCAGCCATCAATTGGCCGAGCCGATGGAGGACGACCGCGGGTCAAGGTCGCCCGTGTCATCGAAAAATACGGTCTCGACGGACTTGGCGCAGAGCTGGAGCGTCGGTGGCTTGGAAAAGACGAACAGCGGATGAGTCTCCGGGATCTTGCCGATTACTTCAACGAACAGGTACTAGAAGCGGCCATCGAGGGCAGCGACCTTAGCCCGATCGACACCGACGTCGAGACACTCTACCAGCAGTTGACCGACGAGGACATGAGCGCAGGGATCAGAACGCGCGTCGAACGACGACTCGACCGGAACGGTGTCGACATTGAGGCCGTCACGAGCGACTTCGTCACCCATCAGTCGATACACACCTACCTGCGGGAGTATCGAAACGTCAGCCAACCGGAGGCCACACCAGAGGAGCAACTGGATACCGCCCGCGAACGCATTCAGAAGCTCCAGGATAGGACGGCGGCCGTCACCGAAGATGCACTGCAGAGCCTCCAACGTGAGGGAATCGTCCCCGAAGGGGATATCGACGTACTCGTCGATCTACAGTTGGTCTATACTGATACCGGTGAGCAGTACAGTATCTTTGAAATGCTTGAGGATGCCGCCGAAGAGTAATACGGTCGGCAGTATGCGCGTCGTGAAGTACCCCGCGCACGGTGGCGCGGGGCATCCGTGTTTACTCTGGCACTGCTGAGGCAACGGATTTGAATTCCTCTCGCGTGGGACTCGCGCTATTTCTTTTATAGAAGCAGGAAAACTCACCCTTAAGAAGCGAACGGCGTCAACCGTGAGCGAGCAGGGTGAGGAGAAAGTCACTCTCCGAGCGTCAGGTTGAACTCTTTCAGGGCCTCAGGGTTTTTTACGTGCATCGGGTCGTCTCCCGATAGGAGAGCCTCAATATCCTCGGCAATTAGTGTAGAGTGACGGTCGATCACATCCCTAGACGCGGACGCGATATGTGGTGTCGTAACTACGTTGTCCATCTCAAGTAGCGGGTCATCCTCGGCAATCGGCTCCTGATGATAGACATCCATCGCCGCACCCCAGATCTCGTCGTTCTGGAGAGCTTCGACGAGTGACCCCTCCTGGATAATCGCCGCGCGGGCCGTGTTGACGAAGACAGCGTGGTCTGGCATCGCCTCGAATTCAGCGGGACCGACCAAGTCGCGAGATGTCGGATTTACCCCCGCGTGCAGGCTCACAACGTCGCTCCGTCGGCATAGCTTCTGCAGATCGGTCAGCTTCTTAGCACCAAACGGCTCCATCTCGACGTGATCAACGAAGGGATCGTACGCGATGACGTCCATATTGAACCCATCCTTGGCACGCTTTGCGACCCGCCGACCAATCCGACCGAACCCGATGATTCCAAGCGTTCGTGAGCCCAATTCGGGGCCGCGCAATGTGACGTATGGCGAGTCCTTACCGATCCCCCAAGTGACGTCCTCTCGCTCCCCTCCTTCGGCCGCATCCGCCGAGGGGCTCCCAGTGTAGGTCCCCTCGTGGAGCCGGTGGTGGGCAAGCGAAATATTTCGGGTGATGCTTAGCAGCAATCCCAGTGTATGATCGGCGACAGTCTCTGCGTTCCTGCCGGGAGCATACAGAACCGGAATCCCACGTTCGGTGGCTGCCCCAATATCGACGCTCGCTTCCGGCCCCCCGCGGGGGCAGGCGATTAGATCAAGATCGGTGGCTGCGTCCATCAACTCCGCCGGCACGCCTTCGAAGCCAGAAACGAATATCTTCACGCCCTGCAGCCGCTCCTTCAGCGCTTCGACCGGCATCCGACCGTCACGCTCCTCAATGGGATCGAACTGGACGTCGAGGCCTAGTGATTCGAGCCGCTCGATACCGTCGTCCGAGAAATTCGCTGTTACAAGTGTCTTCATTGTTATTGGTCTGACGCCGAGTCGCTGAGGACAACGTCCTCGTGGATCCGACGTTCGATTTCGCGCAGTCCAGAGAATAAATGTATCCGTAATATAATAATGGTTTGGGTCAGGGCCATCCGACAGCACTAGACCGCTTCATTCGAATATTGTTCCTGTTCACTAATACCGAACCACTGGCCCAGGTGATAGCCTGCCCCGATCTGTTGTAGACATCACTCCGACTTCATGAAAGTGACTTGTGTTACAATAGTACGTATGTAAAGATAGGTGTCGTATGCACTGAGACGATAGAAGAGAGACATTCCTAAACGCCGGTTATTCAGTAAGAGTGGACACAGTTACCCGGTTGTAGTGGTCACAACGAGCCGTGGTTACTCTAGTTCCGACTGTATCTCGTGGGCTGAACTGATGAGCAGGCCTGGAATGTCTTGTTCGAACCGCTTGCCTGACAGGGCGTCAGTCGGCCCAGTGACACAGAGCGCGCCGTGCAAGCGTCCGTTCGTATCTGTGACAGCGGTCGCGATACACCTCATACCTGTCTGCCACTCCTCCCGGTCGACTGCCCATCCCTGGGTCCGAACGTCTTCCAGCGTCTCCAAGAGCTCCGCAGTTGTCTGCGTATTCTCCGTACACGGAGTCCGTTCGGATTCTGAGAGGAGCGCCGAAACTTCCTCGGGCGGATACGCTGCCAGGATCGCTTTCCCGGGCGCAGTGCAGTGCAGGGGAAGCACGTCGCCGGAATCAACGGCTGGGTCATCGACGCCCATCGCCGGAGCTGTGTAGAGACACGTGAGTCGTCCCCGTTCGAAGACGAGCAAGCTCGCGCTCAGACCAGTCGCATTCGACAGGTTCTCCGTGTGTGCGCGGCCGACATTGTAAAGGGTAAAGCGAGTGCGCGTCGTCGTCCCGATCTCCAGAAATCGGAGACTGGCCCGGTACGTCTGTCCGTCCTTGACCACGTACCCGAGCTGCGTCAGCGTCGAGAGGTGGTTGTGGATCGAGCTCCGCGAGTGTTCCAGCCGCTCGACCAGGTCCGCAAGCGTCATTCCCCCCGAATCGATGATAGCCTCCAGCACGCGGTGGCTAGTCTGTACCGCCTTGACCGGTGGATCGCCGTCGGCTGTCATACAATAGTAAACAATAGATGAACGTAAATAG